>CAYPVZ010000291.1:0-4764 GCA_964414235.1 uncultured Rhodothermales bacterium
CGCCGCTGCCGGCTCGGCCGCGGCGTAGCGCTCGACCGGCTCGGCCCGCGACACCCGGCGGTCGGGCGCCTGGAGCTGGCGACGCACCTCGCGGCGCGCGGCGTAGGCGATCATCGACTCGCCGTGCTCCTGCGGCGCCAGCGGGCGGACGGCCCGCGTGCCGAAGTGGACCGACTCGGCCGCGAAGCGCTGGCCGTTGGCCTCCGGCGGCGCCAGCCGGTCGAGGCGGTCGCTGTGCTCGGCGTAGCTGCCGACCGGGATCCGGAGCATGTGCGGCACGCGGACGTCCGGCACGCGGCCCCGCCGCAGCGACGGGTTGAGCGCGGCGAGGACGGTCTCGTCGACCTCGATGATCCGGGCGACCTCGCTCAGGCGCGTGCCGCCGGCGACCGGGATCCGGTCGAAGGTGTAGGCCACGCCGGGCTCATGGGCCTGGAAGCCATAGGCCTCCGGGTTCGAGAGGATGAGCGACGTCGCGATGAACATGGGCACGTAGGCTCGCGTCTCGCGCGGGATCACGTGGTCGATGTCCCAGAACGTCGCGCGCCGCCCCGTCTGCTCCTCGAAGCGACGGACGCCGCGGGCGATGACCGCCGGGTTGCAGTTGTAGCCCGCCAGCGCGAGCTGCCAGTCGCCGAACCGGTCGTAGAGGTCGCGGAGGTGGCGAGCCGCGGCGCGCGTGGCCGTCTCCGGGTCGAGCCGGTCGTCGACCTCCGACTCGGCGCGGAGCCCGTAGGCCCGGCCCGTCGCCGAGATGAACTGCCACATGCCGGCGGCGGCCGCGTGGCTCCGCGCGACCGGGTTGAGCGCGCTCTCGACCATCGCGAGGTACTTCAGCTCGTCCGGCACGCCCTCCTCGGCGAGGATGCGCTCGACCATCGGGAAGTACGTGTCGGCCCGCGTGCGGAGGCGCTGGACGTGGCTCGGCCGGTTGAGCAGGAACTGGACGTACCGCTCGACCTCCGGGTTGATGTCCATCGGGATCGTCGCGACGAACGTGTCCATGTCCGGGAGCGTGACGTGCTCCAGGAGCGGCGCGCCCGAGTCCCAACCGCGCTCGATGGCGTCCACGCCGGCCGCGCGGATGGCGTAGACCTCGCCGCGGTCGAGCGCCGGCTGGTCGTAGTAGCGCTCGTACTCGGTCATGACCGAGCTGTAGAGCTCGCGGAATCGGGGGTCGGCGAGGGCGCCCGAGCGGAGAGCGGCGGCCTGGACGTCGGCGACGAGATCGTCGAGGAGCACCGCGAACGCGTGCTCATCGCCACTGGCGTCGGCTTCGAGGAGATCGACCTGGCGCTGATAGAAGGCAGCGAGGCGGCGGGCCTGCTCGGCGTCGGAGGGCGAGGCGGTGCGGGCGGACTCGGGGAGCCGGTCGTCGGCGCCAGCGCGAAGCGTCTGGGCCGGGCGGGCCGGGGCAGTGTCCGTCCGTGCCGTCTGAGCGTGGGCCACGAGGGCCGGCGACGCGACGAGCACCGCCGCGAAGAGGGGGCGGAGCATCACGGGAGAGGTGGGAGTGGAGAACAACGGAAGCGGCCGACCGGGCTTGGCCCGACGCCAACCACGAGCCCTAAACTACTCGTTCGTGAAGGGAAAGAGGAGGGGCTCACGAAAATCGGACGGGGCGCGGCTTTCAGGGGATCGAGCCCCCTGCCTCCGGGCCAACCCGGCCGCCCGGATCGTCCGGACGTCGTTCCATTTCGTCCCGGTGACCGCCCGACGCCGACCCGCTGGCGACTCGCGCGGCCGAAGGCCACACCACCGGCCTAGCGGCCGCGCGGAAACGCCGCCTCCCCTACAGGGGCAGGTTGCCGTGCTTCTTGCGCGGGAGCGTCTGGACCTTGTGCTGGAGCATCGCCAGCGCCGCGATGAGCCGGCCCCGGGTCTCGCTCGGGCGGATCACGTCGTCCACGTAGCCGCGCTCAGCGGCGACGTAGGGGTTGGCAAAGCGCTGGCGGTACTCCTCGGTGAACTCGGCCTCGGCCGCCGCCGGGTCGTCCGCCGCCGCGATCTCGCGCTTGCGGATGATCTCGACGGCCCCCTTCGGCCCCATCACCGCGATCTCGGCCGTCGGCCACGCCAGGTTGAGGTCGGCCCGGATGTGCTTCGAGTTCATCACGTCGTAGGCCCCGCCATAGGCCTTCCGCGTGATGACGGTGAGCTTGGGGACGGTCGCCTCGCAGAAGGCGTAGAGCAGCTTGGCCCCGTGGCGGATGATCCCGTTCCACTCCTGGTCGGTGCCCGGCAGGAAGCCGGGGACGTCCTCGAAGACGACCAGCGGGATGTTGAACGCGTCGCAGAAGCGGACGAACCGCGCGCCCTTGACGCTCGCGTCGATGTCGAGCACGCCCGCCAGCACGGCCGGCTGATTCGCCACGACGCCGACGCTCCGGCCTCCCAACCGCGCGAAGCCGACGACGATGTTCTCGGCGAAGTCCGGGTGGATCTCGAAGAATGCCCCGTCGTCGACAACCCGTCGGATGACGTCGTGGATGTCGTACGGCTTGTTCGGGTTGGTCGGAACGAGCTCGTCGAGCGCCGCATCCGCCCGGCCCGCGGGGTCCTTCGTCGGGACGACCGGCGGCGGGTCCTCGCAGTTCGACGGGAGGTCGCCGAGCAGCTCGCGGATGCCCAGGAGCAGCGCCCCCTCGTTCGGGAACGCGCGGTGGCAGACGCCCGACTTGGAGGCGTGTGTGTCGGCACCGCCCAGCTCCTCCTGGGTCACCTCCTCGTTGGTGACCGTCTTCACCACGTTCGGGCCGGTCACGAACATGTAGCTCGTGCCGCGCGCCATGAACGTGAAGTCGGTGATGGCGGGCGAGTAGACGGCGCCGCCGGCGCACGGCCCGAGGACGGCCGAGATCTGCGGCACGACGCCGCTCGCGAGCGTGTTCTGGAGGAAGATGTCCGCGTAGCCGCCCAGCGCCGCGACGCCCTCCTGGATGCGCGCGCCGCCGCTGTCGTTGAGCCCGATCACCGGCATCCCGTTCTCCATCGCCAGCTCCATCAGCCGGACGATCTTCTCGGCGTGGGCCAGGCCCAGCGACCCGCCGAAGATCGTGAAGTCCTGCGAGAAGACCGCGACCGTCCGCCCGTCGACGGTGCCCCAGCCCGTCACGACGCCGTCACCGTAGGGCCGGCTCTCTTCGAGGCCGAAGCCCTGCGCCTGGTGCCGCACGAACGCGCCGGTCTCGACGAACGAGCCCTCGTCGAGCAGGATCTCGATCCGCTCGCGGGCCGTCAGCTTGCCGCGGTCGTGCTGGCGGGCAACCCGGTCTTCGCCACCGCCAGCGCGGCTCTCGGCACGCCGGGCGTCGAGGTCGGCGTAGAGGCTCTCGTGCGTCGGGGCGTCGGGCATAGCGTCGGCAGAAGGGGCCGGGAAGCTACCGACGGCCTCTGCCCCGCTGGCGATGCGCGTCGCCAGCGGGACCTGCGGACGAGGCCGGAAGAAATTGTGTCCACGACTGGCTGGTTAGGACGCGGATGTCGCTTTGGAGAGGAAGGCTCTCCTCCCACAACTCCCGTGCTCATGCCTCGTCTCGCGCGCCTCGGCGCGCTGGCTCCCCTCCTCGTCCTCGTCACCGCCGTTCACGCCCAGGGCCCGCCGCTCGGCGACCGTGTCCAGATCCCGCTCCGGTCGGTCGGCAACGAGGGCGGCAACTACTTCTTCCCCAACGACGTGGCCGCCGCCGACCTCGACGCCGACGGGCTGGCGGACGTCGTCGTGACCGGCCAGGCCATCGCCGTCGTCACCTCGCGGAGCAGTCGGACGCCGGTCCGCGTCTCGCCGGCCACGGGCGGCTCGTTCGACGACCCCATCGCCATCGGGGATTTCGACGAGGACGGCCGCCCGGACCTCGCCGTCGGGCGGCGCGACAGCGCGAACGTGCGGGTCCTCCTCCACGGGCCGGACCCGACCCAGGCCACGTTCGGGGACCCGACGACGGTCACCATCCGCCCCCTCGGGGGGGTCGTGGTGTCCGGCCTCGCCGCCGCCGACCTCGACGGCGACGGCCACCTCGACCTCGCCGCGTGTCTTCGAGGCGGAGCCGACCTCAACGACCGCCAGGCCCTCTTCGTCCGCCTCGGGAACGGCGACGGCACGTTCGACGCCCCGGTGGCCCTCGCGCTGCCGGACGAGACGACGTACTTCGGCGATCTCGCACACGTCGCGGCCGGCGACCTCGACGGCGACGGCCGGCCCGACCTCGTCGTGTCGTCCGGCGCCTACCCGTACGCGGAGGGCTACGCGCTCGTCTACCTCAACCGCTCGTCGCCCGGCGCCGCCGCCTTCGAGTCGGCCTCGTACCTGACCGGCTCGCGCTCCCACGCGACGGCCATCGCGGACCTCGACGAAGACGGCGTTCCGGACCTCATCACGGCCAGCTACACCGCCATCGCGGTCTCGCGCGGGCTCGGCGGTGGCCGGTTCGCCGAGGCCATCCTCACCGACGTCCGCCCGAGCAACGCCTACGGCCAGCTCTACGACCTCGCCGTGGCCGACCTCGACCTCGACGGCCACCTCGACGTGGTCGTGACCCACGGCGGCGAGATCTACGGGACCGAGGACAACTCGAACCCCATCATCCTGACCTACCTCCAGGGCGACGGGACGGGCGCGCTCACCCGCTGGGCCGAGCACTACGGCCGCTACGGGTACTACCACCAGGCCTTCGGCATCGTCGCGACCGACCTCACCGGCGACGGCCGCCCGGACGTGGCCTTCGGGACGTACCAGTACCACGACCTCAACCTGTTCCTCAACAC
>CAYPVZ010000292.1:0-1254 GCA_964414235.1 uncultured Rhodothermales bacterium
GGCGCCCGCGCCCTCGCCGCCGACGCGCTCGCCGCGCTCCCCCGCCTGCGGGGCGTCGTGGCACAGGCCGTGCCCGACGCCGGGGCCGGGCTGGTGGCGTTTGCAGCCGAGACCGGGCCGGACGATCGCCTCCTCGTAACGGGTTCTCACCAGACCGTCGCGGCCGTCCTCGCGCGAACCGGGGCGCCTTCGGCGGGTTAGACCCGGTGCCGGTATGCGCCCGGCCCGTCGAAGGTCTAGATTTTCTACGGACTGGCCTCCTGCCCTTCTGCCGGTCCGTCTCCTTTCTCCGAGCCCCGGCCGCGCCCGCCGCGGAGGCCGCGTGGCCGCCCGTCTCTATGAACATCACCGCTCTGGAGCAGAAGAAAGTCTCCGAGCTCCACGAGATCGCGCGCCGTCTCGGCATCGCGGGCTACGCCGACCTGCGTCGCCGCGACCTCATCTACGAGATCCTCGGGGCGCAGGCGGATGCGCAGGCCGACGCCTCCGAGGACGACGATCCCGAGGGACTGCCGCGCGTCGAGCCCGCACGTCCGGCCTCGGCGGCGCGCCCGGCGGCCCGCCGCCCCGAGGAGGCCCGCCCCGCCCGCCGCCGCCGCCAGACCCGCGTCCGCCAGCCGATCTCGCCCGACTGGCCCGACTATATGCAGGGGTTCGACCCCTACGCGATCACGCTCGACGGCCTCATCCGCAAGACCGGCGTCCTGGAGATTCTGCCCGACGGCTACGGCTTCCTCCGGTCCGCGGATTACAGCTACCTCCCATCGCCCGACGACATCTACGTCTCGCCGAGCCAGATCAAGCGGTTCTCGCTTCGCGTCGGCGACACGGTCGATGGGCAAATCCGTCCGCCGAAGGAAGGGGAGCGCTTCTTCGCCCTCATCCGAGTCCACTCCATCAACGGCCGCTCGCCCGACGGCTTCGACGAGCGCACCAGCTTCGACTTCCTCACGCCGGCCTATCCCGACGAGCAACTCGTCCTGGAGACCGACCCCGACGAGCTGGCGACGCGCGTGATCGACCTGTTCGCGCCCATCGGGAAGGGGCAGCGCGGGCTCATCGTGGCCCAGCCGAAGTCGGGCAAGACCGTCCTCCTGCAGAAGATCGCGAAGGGCCTCACGCAGAACGAGCCCGGCACCACCGTCCTCGTCCTCCTCATCGACGAACGGCCGGAGGAGGTCACCGACTTTCAGCGGAACACGCCCGGCGCCGAGGTCATCGCGTCGACGTTCGACGAGGACCCCGAGCGCCAGA
>CAYPVZ010000292.1:1264-4736 GCA_964414235.1 uncultured Rhodothermales bacterium
CGCCGACCTCGCGCTCGAAAAGGCCAAGCGCCTCGTCGAGGCCGGCGGCGATGTCGTGATCCTGCTCGACTCGATCACGCGGCTCGCGCGCGCCCACAACGCCACGTTCGAAGGCGCCGGCCGGACGATGTCGGGCGGCATTGAGGCCGGCGCTCTTCGCGGGCCGAAGCGGCTCTTCGGCGCGGCCCGGGCCGTCGAGGAAGGCGGCAGCCTCACCGTCATCGCGACGGCCCTCGTCGACACGGGCTCGCGCATGGACGACGTCATCTTCGAGGAGTTCAAGGGCACCGGCAACATGGAGCTCGTCCTCTCCCGCGAGCTGGCGGACCGCCGCGTCTTCCCGGCCGTCGACCTCGTCGCCAGCGGCACGCGCCGCGAGGAGATTCTGCTTTCACCCGAGCGCCTCGCTCGGATCCACGTCCTCCGCCGCCTGCTGGCGGACCAGGCGCCCGCCGACGCCATGGCGTTCCTCCTCGACCAGATGCGTGGCACCGACGGCAACGCGGCCTTCCTCGATGCGATGAACGGCTAGGTCCCCGCCGTCAGGCCGAGGCCTTGCGCTCCTCGTAGACTGGCGGGGCGCCTTCGGCGATCGAGTCCGCTGTGAGGCGGCAGACCATGCCGGCGTGCGCGTCGGGCGCCTCGAACATGAGGTCGAGCATGGCCTCCTCCAGCACAGAGCGGAGCCCACGCGCGCCCGTTTGGAGCACCAGCGCCCGGTCGACGACGGCGTCGAGCGCGTCGTCGTCGAGCACGAGGTCGACGCCGTCCATCGCGAACAGCTTCTGGTACTGGCGCACGAGCGCGTTCTTGGGTTCGGTCAGGATGCGCCGGAGGTCGTCGCGGGTGAGCGCGTCGAGCGCCGTGAGGACCGGGAGCCGGCCGATGAGCTCGGGGATGAGCCCGTAGCGGAGGAGGTCGTCGGGCTCGGCGTGGCGGAAGACCGTGGGGTCCTTGGGGTCGAGTGCGCGCGCCGCGCCGCCGTGGAAGCCGATCTGTCCGTGCGAGAGGCGCCGCGCGATCTGGGGCGCCAGCCCGTCGAAGGCGCCGCCGCAGATGAAGAGGACGTTCCGCGTGTCGAACTGGACGAGCGACTGCTCGGGGTGCTTCCGGCCGCCCTTCGGCGGAACGCCCGCGACGGTCCCCTCCAGCATCTTCAGCAGCGCCTGCTGGACGCCCTCGCCCGAGACGTCGCGCGTGATCGACGCGTTGTCGCCCTTGCGCGAGAGCTTGTCGACCTCGTCGACGTAGATGATGCCGCGCTCGGCGCGGGCCACGTCGTAGTCCGCCGCCTGGAGCAGGTGGCTCAGGATCGACTCGACATCCTCGCCGACGTAGCCCGCCTCGGTGAGCGCCGTCGCGTCGGCGATCGAAAAGGGGACGTCGAGAATCTTCGCCAGCGTGCGCGCAAGCAGCGTCTTTCCCGTACCTGACGGCCCGAGCAGCAGGATGTTCGACTTTTCGAGCTCGACGTCGTCGTAGGCGTGGAGGTACTCCTCGGCCTCGATCCGCTTGTAGTGGTTGTAGACGGCGACCGAGAGCGCGCGCTTGGCGGCGTCCTGGCCGATGACGTGCTCGTCGAGGGACGCCTTGATCTCGCGCGGCGTCATCCGCCGCGGCCGGCTGGCGGCCTGCCGCCGCCCCGTGGGCTGGGGCGTGACGTAGGCCTGGAGGTCGCCGCGCACGATGCCGGAGGCGTCGTGGATGCAGCGGTCGCAGATGTAGACGTCGGGCCCGGCCACCATTGAGGTGACCTCGTGGGCCGTGCGGCTGCAGAAGGAGCAGCGGATGACGTCGTCGCCGCCGGGGGGCATGGGCGCGGGGGTCGGGGCGCGGGGAATCTAGGGCCTCCGAGAAGACGCGCGTCTGCCCCCGACCGTTTCGCCCGACTGGCGGGCGTCGTCCGCCAGCGCGCGGCACGAAAAAGGGCCGCCCCCGAAGGAGCGGCCCCGTCTCCAGCGAACCGGTCGGATCCGTTCGGGTCAGTCACCCGCGCGGCGCCACGCCTCCTGCGTCGCGCGGATGGCCTCCGGCGCGACGCTGGCGTCGTAGAGCTTGTCCTCGTCGGAGAGCTCGGCCGCGACGACCGTGCAGACGGCCTCCGAGAGGTCGCCGATGGCGGCCGTGAGGTCCTTCAGGTTGTCCAGCGC
The DNA here is from genome assembly GCA_964414235.1 of uncultured Rhodothermales bacterium. Taxonomy (GTDB): domain Bacteria; phylum Bacteroidota; class Rhodothermia; order Rhodothermales; family Rubricoccaceae; genus Rubrivirga. The sequence goes on from CAYPVZ010000292.1 coordinate 3,415, forward strand.
GAGCGCCGCCAAGTCGTCGGCCTTGAGGCCGAGGGCCGTCGTGTACAGCATGTGGTAGCTGACGGCGGCGAGGCTCGTGGCGGTATACGTGTCGCGGACCATGCGTGAGACCGAGTCGTTGGGCCGGAGCTGGTCGTAGAGGCCCGCGGCGAACCCGAGCGCATCCGCGACGGCGCCCTTGACGGCCTCTTTGACGCCGCCGCCCTCGGTCCGCTCGTTGTACGCGTCCAGCGACCGGACGTGCTGGGCGAGGGACGAACGGAGTGTGTTGAGCACGCGGGTGGCGCCGGGGAAGCGCGCGGTGGCGTCGTCGGCGAGCTGGCGCTCGATGGCCTTGAGGATGTGCGACTCTACGGCCGACATGTCGGTCACGTAGGTGTTGAGGATGGCGGTTCGGTCCATGGTCAGAAGAGAAGAAGGGGCCGTTCCACAGAAGCCCGCCGTAGCCGTTCCGGCTGGCCTTGCGATCTCGGGCGCTCCCCGAGCGGGCGGTCTGAATCCGTTCCACCGGCAGGCGAGTGGAGGCTCGGTGGCCTGAACGCGCCTTCCGCCAGCGCGCCCGGTGCTACCCTACGGCGTCCCCCACCAACGCCCATGACGCCCGACCCCTGGTGGGCCTTTGCCCTCGACCCCGACGCCCGCGCCGACGCCGAGGCCAACCGGCTCCGCGACGATGCCGGCACGCCGCTCGTCAACCCGCCCGGCCCGGAGGGCCGGCTCGGACTCGACTACGCTGGCTACCTCGGGCTGGCCGACCTCCTCGGCGCCGGCACGCCGGCCTCGACGGTGCCGGACGAGCGCGCCTTCGTCATCGTCCACCAGCTCTGCGAGGTCGTCTTCAAGCAGATGACGTTCGACCTCGCCGTCGTCACGGCCACATTCGAGCGGCTCCTCGCGACGCCCGAGGCCGACCGGGTGGCGCTGGCGCTCGCCGAGGGCGAGGTCGACGACCCGGAGTCGGAGGTGGCAGCGGTCTGGCGGCCGGCGATCACGGCCGCGAACCGGCTCCGCCATGCCGCGCGGCGCCTGCTCCCGCCCATCATGGAGCTGATGGGGACGGGCGGCGAGGACGACGTGCTGTTCTCGCGCGTCGAGTTCGGCCACTTTCGCGAGCACCTCGTGCCGTCGTCGGGCTTCCAGGCGGCGCAACTCCGGCTGGTCCAGCGCGCGCTCGGCAAGGGGCCACTGCTCGACGGCCTCCGTGTCTTCCCGGGAGAGACGCTGAGCCGGCACTACGCTGGCGCGCCGTGCGGCCACGTCGCCCTGGCCGACCCGCTCGTCCTCCCGGCCGGCGCCGAGCTGGCCTCGCCCGCGCCGACGCA
>CAYPVZ010000293.1:0-4731 GCA_964414235.1 uncultured Rhodothermales bacterium
CTTCCAACCGGGGGGCTGGGAGGCCGGCGAGGTGCGCGGCGATCCGCGCGGCGTGGATCCGGCCGTTCTCGATGAACCACCGGCTCGTGGCGGTGCCGCCGCAGACGGTCCCGGCGAAGTAGATGCCGGGGCGCGTCGACTCCATCGTCTCGTCGTCCAGGACGGGGGCGCAGGCGGCGGGCTCGGTCTCGATGCCGAGGGCGTCGAAGAACGAGAAGTCCGGGTGGTAGCCGGTGAGGAGGAGAACGAAGTCCGCCGGGAGCTGGCGGGGGCCGTCGGGCGTGGCGACAGCGATGGCGTCGGGCGTGATGGCGTCGACGGTCGTGTCGAAGAGGGCGTCGATGGAGCCTTCCTTGATGCGGTTGACGAGATCCGGGCGGATCCAGTACTTGACGCTGGAGGAGACCTCGGGGCCGCGGACGACGAGGGTGACGTGGCCGCCGTGGCGGTGGATCTCCAGGGCGGCCTTCGCCGCCGAGTTCTTGGCGCCGACGACGACCGTGCGCCGGCCGCTGTACGCGTACGGCTCCTTGTAGTAGTGCGAGACGTGCGGAAGGTCCTCGCCCGGGACGTCGATCCGGTTGGGCTGATCGAAGAAGCCGGTCGCGACCGCGACCGCGCGGGCCGCGTGCTCGCCCTTCGACGTGCGGACCGTGAACGCGCCTTTCTCGCCCTCGACGCCGAGCACGCGCTCGCCGAGGCGGACGTCGAGGCCCTCGCGCTGGGCGACGGCGCGGTAGTAGTCGATGGCCTCCTCGCGGCGCGGCTTGTAGAGCGTCGTCGCCAGCGGGTGGCCGCCGATCTCCAGCAGCTCCGGCGTCGAGAAGAACTCCATCTGGGTCGGGTAGCCGACCAGCGAGTTGACGAGCGCGCCCTTTTCGACGACGCGGGCGGTGAGGCCGGCGCGCGTGGCGGCGAGGGCGCACGCGAGTCCGATAGGGCCTGCACCGACCACGAGCAGGTCGAAGGGCTGGCGGTCGTTCTGAGCAATCGTCTCCATGCTGGGCCAACCCGCCAGTCGCGCGTGGGGTTGCCTAGACGTCGTCAAGACGAGGCCCCGCCCCGCTGGCGGGGGACATCCGTCAGCGGCTCGTCAGCCGTCGGCGCGCGGGCGGTGGGCGGGCGGCTCGCCGTCGGCGCCGTCGCCGGCCGGGTCGGGCGTGTAGCCCGAGGGCGTGCGGCGCTGGCGGAAGAAGGCGCGCAGCAGGTCGGCGGCGGCGTCGGCCTCGACGCCGGAGACGGTCTCGATCTGGTGGTTGAGCCGCGTGTCGCGCGGGATGTCGTAGAGCGTGGACGCGGCGCCGGCCTTCTCGTCGAAGGCGCCGAAGACGAGGCGGTCGAGGCGGGCCCAGACGAGGGCGCCGGCGCACATCGGGCAGGGCTCCAGGGTGACGTAGAGCGTGCAGCCGTCGAGGAACTTGGTGCCGAGCGTCTGGCAGGCGGCGGAGACGGCAAGGATCTCGGCGTGCGCCGTCGGGTCCGCCAGCCGCTCGACCTGGTTGTGCCCGCGCCCGACGATCTGGCCGTTCTTGACGACGACGGCGCCGACGGGCACCTCGCCGGCCTCATAGGCGCGCTGGGCCTCCGCCAGCGCGAGGCGCATCCAGCGGCGGTCGGGGTCGAGGAGGGAGGCGAGGGACATCGGGGGAGGGGGTTCCTAACCGTGGTTAGCCAGCTGGCGGCGTGGGCCGCGGGTTTCCGGCGTGGGGAGCGAGGCCGCAGAGGGGGTGGGCCACGTCGCCGTGCGGGCGGTGAGAGGGCGGTGTGGGCCGGCCTCGCCGCGGCGTGGGCAGCGGCTTTGCAGGGGGGGGCGGGCCTTGGTGCCGTGTGGGCCGGCGTCGCGCGGCGTGGGCGGGAACGGTGCGGAGGTGGGCGGGCGTCGGGGGCCGGCCGCCAGCGGTGGGGCTAGTCCTCGCGGACGAGCGGCATCGTCATGCAGCGGGGGCCGCCGCGCCCGCGCGAGAGCTCGTTGCCCGAGAGGCGGACGGCGATGCGTTCCTGCGTCGTCGCCGCGGCGTCGCCGTAGAAGTCGAGGAAGTGCTCGGCGTCGACGACGTGGAAGCCCTCGGCGCGGAGGGCGTCGAAGGTGGCCCGGTTGCGCTCGTAGCCGACGACGAGGCCGGGCCGGAGGGCGAACAGGTTGGCGCCATCGGTCCACTGCTCGCGGCGCTGGCGGACGGGGTCGGCGCCGCCGCAGGCGATGAAGGTGTAGCGGCGGCCGGTGACGTCTTCGAGCGCGTGGCGGAGCGTGGGGTAGGGGCGGAGGCGGAAGTCGCCGTCGAGCGCTTCGAGGAGGAAGGCGCTGTCGCGGTCGTCCTCGATGATGGGGGGGAAGACGACGCAGGTGTCGGCGTCGGCGAAGGTGAACACCGTATCGAGGTGCATGCAGTAGCGCGCCTTCGGGAGGTTCACCATGATGACGTGCTCGACGGCCGTCTCCGCCAGCAGCGCGCGGGCCGCGGCGAGGACGCCTCCCAGGCTCGTCCGCTCGCTCTGGCCGATCAAGACCGTCGTCTCGTCCACCACGAGCAGGTCGCCACCCTCGAACGAGACGTCGTCCGGCAGCTCGATGACGTGGTCGCGGACGTCGGCGAAGCGGGGGTGATGCCGGTAGATGGTCCGCATGATCACGCTCTCCGGCGCGCGCGCGGCGGTCGCGGCCATGCTCAGGAGGACGTGATCGCCGACGACCGCCGAAAGGTCGCGCGTGAACAGGAGGTTGGGGACGGGGAGGGCCGTGACCGGGAACGGCGCCTGGCCGGTCACGGCGAAGCGGAGGAGGGCGTCGGCGTCGAGGCCCTTCAGCTCGGTCTCGTAGGCCTCGAAGTTGCGGTAGGGCATCCGCTCGATGAGGCCGTCCACGAACGCCGTCCGCGCGTCTTTCTGGTCGAACGTCTCGCGGAGGAGGTCGGTGACCTGGAGGACGGCGTCCTCGTGCCCGACGACGGCGCGGAAGAAGCGGACGAGCGTCGCGTGCTCCTCGCGGGCCTCTTCGACGAACAGAATGTCGTCGAAGAGGAGGTCGTCGGCGTTCTCGGGCGAGACGAGGCCCATCTCCTCGCCGGGCGTGTGGACGACGACCTGCCGGAGCGGCGCCGTCTCGGAGGCGACGTGGAGCGGGGCGACGGCGGCGGTCTCGGCGGGCATCACGGAGGCAGAACGGGCCTGGAAGCTACGGAGCCGCGTCGGCACAGCCGGGTGGCCCGCTGGCGGTGCGCGCCGCCAGCCCGCCGGGGCTCAGCGTTTCGCCTTGGCGCGGACGAGCTCGATGAACCGGAGCACCGCGGCGACGATGACCAGCAGGATGACCACCTTGATGGCCAGCCCCAGCAGGGCGCCGGCCAGCTTGAGCACGAACGCGAGCACGCTGAACGCCGCCATCAGCACGATGGCGAGCAGGAGGATTTGGAGCAGGCGCTGGATCAGCATGGGAGTCAGAGCTGGAGGGCCTCGTAGGCGACGAGGGCGGCACCCGTTTCAGACCGGCCACCGCTCACCACGATTCGTCCATCGGACAAAATAGTTGCGATGTGGTCGGACCTCGGGACCTGAAGCGCGATCGACGCTGGGACGGTGAACGTCCGGTCGATGCTGGGGGCGTAGACCTCGATGGAGCCGAGCGTCTCGCCGTCCTCGTCGAGGCCGCCGAGGATGAACGCCAGCCCGAGGTCGGAGTCCGTCGCGGCGGCCCTCGTGCGCGGCTGGCGGAGCGGCGCAGCGGACGCGGTGACGAGCTCGAAGGGGTAGGTTCGCGTGCCCGGCGTCGACCAGGCGAAGGTCGTCGCGACCGGGGCGCCGGAGAGGCCGAAGACGGTTACGGAGGGAAGGGGGGAGCGAACCAGGACGTGATCGGCGACCGGGTCGAAGGATCCGGCCCCGCCGAGTGGCGAAAGGCGGTCGAGCGCCAGGGTCCCAGGTGAGCCCGACACGTGAAAGACGTCGATGGTGCCGGAGCGTGCCGTCCCGGATCCGGCCGGGATGCGGCCGCCGTAGAGGACGACGTACGTCTCTCCATCCACTTGGACGAGATGCGTCGTGTGCCCTGTCCGCTGGATGCCGCCGTCGACGGCGACAGAGACGGTGGAACCGTCGGGCGAAATCCACTCGCCGTCCGTGACGAAGCTGGAGGCGTCGCCGGGGTCCGTATGGGCGACGCCCCCGAGGAGGAGCGTGCCGCCTGCGAGCGGGGTCGCCGTGTGTCCACCGCGCGGGGTCAGCAGCGTGATCTGCTGAGACAGGAGCTGGGCGGCGGAGGGGCGGAGGGCCGTCCCGCTGGCGAGTCCCTGGCCGGAGTCATCGAAGCCGCCGGTGATCAAGGCGCGCCCATCGCCGAGCGCCACCGCTGCCGCGTCGATCCGCGCCGTGCCGCTGTTGGCATTGATGACCAACGTCGGCTGGAGCGAGAGGTAGACGGCGTAGAGTGTGTCGATCTCGATCGCGCCGGTGTCATCCGTGGCCGCGGCGACGAAGCGATTCAGGCCGCGGTGGAGCGTCGTCTGGAAGACGTAGGCATCGGCGGCCGGGTCGAACGCGACGGCCTCGTCGTCGATGGCGAGTGCCAGGGATCCGTCCTGGCGTCGGGGGCGGATGCGGATCGTGAGGTCGGGATCGAGGCGGACGACGCTGAGGTCGGGGGCGACCTCGAACAGGTCGGGGCCCTCGACGTCGACGACGGCGCGGTCGCAGGCCGCCAGCGCAGCGGCGAGGAGGACGAGGGCGGAGAGCATCATC
>CAYPVZ010000294.1:0-4706 GCA_964414235.1 uncultured Rhodothermales bacterium
CGCCGTCGAGCGCCGCCAGCCCGGCGAGCGTCGCGTCGCCCTCGTCGAACGCGAAGCGGACGAGGCCGCCGTCACCGAACGAGAGGTCGGGCTCGCCGTCGGGGTCCAGACGAGCGACAGCGTACCCCTTCTGCCCTTCCCACGTTGCCGTGACCGCGACGGCGACGCCGGACTCGGTGACGGCCACAGACACGTCGGGGTCGTAGGGGGCCGGCGGGATCAGAGTTGACGCGAACCCATCCTTCCCGAACGACGCATCCGGCGTTCCGTCTGGGAGGAACCGGGCGACCACGACCTCCTCGTTGGCCGATAAATCCCAGTACCACCTGCCGGACGTGGCCGTGCCCGCGACAATGCTCCGACCTTCGCCATCTACGACAACCGTACCGGCGTCGTGAAAGGGCAGAACGCCGGAGCGGACGGAGACGAGGCCGCCGTCACCGAACGTGGGGTCGAGGGCTCCGGGCTGGGCCGCCGCGACGGCAGCGGTGACGATGACCAGGGCGACCAGACGCACGGCAGGCTGAGGCGGTGAAGGGCGTGACCGTGGCCGGGAGCGCGTCGGGGCGAGTGACAATATGCCAGAGTAACGCTCCATACCCGTACCCGCAAGTGGCCTCCCAATGCCCCACGGCCGGACGATGACCGGGCCGTCTAGCAGACGAGGTCGAGCGCCTCGGCCAGCCGCCGCACAGGCAGCAGCTCCAACCCCTTCGGCGGCGTCACGCCCTTCATGTTGGCCTTCGGAAGGAGCGCCCGCTCAAAGCCGAGCTGGCGGATCTCGGCGAGGCGCGTGTCGATCCGGCTCACGGCGCGGACCTCGCCGCCCAGCCCGAGCTCACCCACGACGGCCGTCCCGGAGTCCATCGGGACATCGCGCAGCGACGACGCAACGGCCAGCGCCACGCCGAGGTCAACCGCCGGCTCCTCCAGCCGCACGCCGCCGGCTACGTTCAGAAAGACGTCGGTCTGCGAGAACCGCATCCCCTCGCGCTTCTCCAGCACCGCCAGCAGCAGCTGGAGCCGGCGCGTGTCGAAGCCCGTCGCCGTCCGCTGCGGCGTGCCGTAGCTGGCGGACGTCACGAGCGCCTGGACCTCGACGAGCAGCGGGCGCGTCCCCTCGAGCGCGCACACGACGGCCGAGCCCGACGTGCCGAACTGGCGCTCGCTCAGGAACAACGCGCTCGGGTTTCCGACCTCTTCGAGCCCGCTCTCGCGCATCTCGAACACGCCCAGTTCGTTGGCCGCGCCGAACCGGTTCTTGACCGCCCGGAGGATCCGGTACGCGTGGTGCCGGTCGCCCTCGAAGTGGAGCACCGTGTCGACCATGTGCTCCAGCACGCGCGGCCCGGCGATGGAGCCCTGTTTCGTCACGTGCCCGATGAGGAACGTCGTCGTCGGGAGCGTCTTCGTCACGTCGAGCAGCGCGGCGGCAGACTCGCGGACCTGGGCGACGGAGCCGGGCGCGCTCGTGAGGTCGGGCCGGTAGACGGTCTGGATCGAGTCGACGACCATCACGTCCGGCTGGAGGTCCATGGCCGCGGCGAGGATCGCCTCGACGTTCGTCTCGGGGAAGAGGAAGAACGCGTCAGGATCGATGCCCATCCGCTTCGCGCGGAGCTTGACCTGCTGGGCGCTCTCCTCGCCCGTCACGTAGAGCAGCGTGCTCCCGTCGAGCCCGCGCCCCAGCTCCGTCATCAGCGTCGACTTGCCGATGCCGGGGTCGCCGGCCACGAGCGTGAGGCTGCCCACCATGGCGCCGCCGCCGAGCACGCGGTCGAACGCCTTGAGCCCGGTCGGGATGCGGTGCCGCTCGGCGACCGTCACGTCGCGGAGGCGCTGGGGCCGCGCGCCGGACGAGTAGGCGCCCGTAAGGCGCGGCGCCGAGCCCGAGCCGCCGTCGCCCGCGACGCGTCCGCCCCGGACGACGGGCGCCTTGACGGCCGTCGGCACGGCCTCCTCGACGAGCGTGTTCCAGGCCTGGCAGCCGGCGCACTGGCCGGCCCACCGGAGCGACTCGTGGCCGCACTCCTGGCAGACGTAGCGGGTTTTCGACTTGGCCATGGGAATGCGGGAGAGAGGGCCGGGCGGCTCGTGCCGCCAGACAGGCGAAAAGCGCCGCCAGCGGGGCGGGCACGCGCTCAAAAAGGGAGGGGACGCGGAGGGCGGGTGGAGAAACGGCGGCCGGACGTTGCGCGTCCGGGGTGCCCGTAGCTTGCCCGGCGCCGGCCGACCTGGAAGGTCGCCCCGGCCGCTGCCATCCGTCCGTCACCCGATGGAGACCTCCGCCGACGTCCCTCCTGATAGCGCGCCGCTCGCCGAGCGGATCCGCGCCGGCCTGGCGCCGCTGTGGCGGCTCCCGACCGGCCTGCTGCAGGGCTTCGGCGCGTACTGCCTGCTGCTGGCACGGGCGTTCAACCTCCCGCGCGATCTCAGCCCGAAGCTCTACGCGCGCAACCTGGCCGAGCAGATGGTCCAGATCGGGCTCGACTCGATCCCCATCGTGGCGCTGGCGACGGCGTTCTCCGGCGGCGTTGTCGTGGTCCAGGCCATCTACCAGCTCGAGAACCCGCTCCTGCCGGTCTCCATCGTCGGCACGTTCGCCGAGCAGTCGATCCTGCTGGAGCTCGGGACGCTGGTGACGGCGTTTGTCCTGTGCGGGCGCGTCGGGGCGCGAATCGCGGCGGAGCTCGGGACGATGCGCGTCAAGGAGCAGATCGACGCCCTGGAGGCCATGGGGCTCAACAGCCGCAGCTACCTCGTCGTCCCGCGCGTGACGGCGGGCATCCTCATGTTTCCGGTCCTCTACGTCGTCGCCGCGTCCGTCGGGATGGCCGTCGGCGGGGCGGTGGCCCAGATGTCGGGGATCCTGACGGTCCAGACGTTCTGGGAGGGCGCGCGGCTGTTCTTCAAGCCGTACGACGTGTTCTTCGGGCTCGTGAAGTCGCTCGTGTTCGGGTTCGTCATCACGAGCATCGCCTGCTACACCGGCTACCAGGCCTCCGGCGGGGCGTCCGGCGTCGGGCAAGCGACGACGCGGGCGGCCGTCCTCGGCTGCGTCTGGGTCCTGTTCTCGGACTACCTCTGCGCCGCCATCCTGCTGTGAGGCGAGCCGCCGGGCGCCGCCCCTGAGGTCATGCCGCTGACACCCGGCCCGTTCCACCTTCGATCCGCCCGCCTCTCCGCCCCGAGTTGATCCAGATCCGCGACCTCTCGAAGAGCTTCGACGGCCACCCGGTCCTGCACGACGTCAACCTCGACGTGCCGGACGGCGAGGTCACGTGCGTCATCGGGCGGTCGGGCTCGGGCAAGAGCGTCCTGCTCCGCCACATCATCGGGCTGCTGACGCCGGACACCGGCCGCGTCATCGTCGACGGCGCACCGCTGGCGGAGTTGACCTACTCGGAGCTCCGGCAGATCCGGCGCAAGTTCGGCGTGCTCTTCCAGGGCGGCGCCCTGTTCGACTCGATGTCGGCCCGGGCCAACGTCGAGTTCCCGCTGCGGACGTTCACCGCGCTCTCGAAGGCCGAGATCCGCCAGCGCGCCGACGAGTGCCTCGCGCTTGTCGAGTTGCCGGACGCCGGCGACCAGATGCCGGGCGAGCTCTCGGGCGGCCAGCAGAAGCGCGTCGCGCTGGCCCGCGCCATCGCCATCGAGCCCACCTACATCCTCTACGACGAGCCGACGTCGGGCCTCGACCCCGAGACCTCGAACACCATCGACGAGCTCATCCAGCGGCTCGGCTCCAGCCTCGGAACGACGAGCGTCGTCATCACGCACGACATGCACTCGGTCCTCTCCATCGCCGACCGCATCGCGTTCGTCCACGAGGGAACGATCCCGTGGACCGGCACCGTCGACGACCTCCACCGGGCGACGGACCCGACGCTGCTCGCGTTCGTCCGTGCCAACGAATACAAGATCGGCGTCCCGTCCGAGACCGCCTAGCGCCAACTGCCCATGCTCACGAACGAGATCAAGGTCGCCCTGGCCGTCGTCCTCTCGGCCGTCGTCATCTTCTTCGGCGTCCGCTTCCTGTCCGGCAAGCCGCTGTTCGGGGCGGGCTACGAGGTCGTCGCCGTGTTCGACGACGCGCAGGGGCTGGTGCCGGGCGCCATCGTCCGGCTCAACGGCGTCCGCGTGGGCGACGTCCGCGCCATCGAGCTGAGCCCGACCGCGCGCCAGGTCTACGTCACGCTCGGCATCAACGGCGACATCGAGATCCCGCGCGGCTCGACCATCCAGACGTCGGGCATCTCGGCGCTCGGGCAGGTCGCCATCGAGATCACGCCGCCGGCAGGGGCCGGCGCCGGGCGCCCGCTCGTGGCCGGCGACACGCTCCGCGCCGACGACACGCCCGACCTGTTCGACCTGCTGGCGGGCGAGTCCAACAGCCTCACGGCCCGGGCCGACACAGCGCTCATCGGCGCAGTCAACACGTTCACGACGCTCGACGAGATCCTCCAGAACTCGGGCGGCGACATCCAGGCCGTCCTCGCCCAGCTCCGCTTCCTGACGCAGGGCGCCACCCAGCTCATCCTCGACGAGCGGAGCCGGGTGGACCGCACGCTCGCCAACCTGGAGGCCGCGGCGGCCAACGCCTCGGGCGTCTCGGACCGCGTCGGGCGCAACGTCGAGGACCTCTCGGTGGTCGTCGGCAACGACGTCGTGGAGACGTCGAGCACGGTCCGCATGCTGGCCGAGAC
>CAYPVZ010000295.1:0-4691 GCA_964414235.1 uncultured Rhodothermales bacterium
TTGAGGGCGACGCCGGTGCCAGCGGCGCCGACGGCGGAGAGCAGGGCGAGCGGGATCCACATGGCCGCGTCAAGATGCCTCCGCGGCGCGCGCGCGACGCCGACGCCACCCGTGTGAAAGCGCTTACGGCCGGGCTTCGCGCTCATTCTCCTCTGAGCGTCTCGCGGTGCCGTGCCATCGGTCCTGCGCCGGAAACGGACGGAGGCGGGCGTAACCCGTCCCGGGTGCGGTCGTAGTCTGTGCCCCCACCTCCGACACACCTTATGCGTACGCTTCTCTTCGCCGCTCTGCTGGCGGCCCTCGCCACGCCGGCCGTCGCCCAGGACGCTCCCGCCGACACCGTCGCGCTCGTCCCCGGCGACGGCCAGCTCACCACGACCTGGATCACGCCCGGCACGCGGACCTTCACGATGCGCCTCACCGCTCCGATGCGGCAGGACGTCGGGAGCGCGACGGAGACGATCACGGTCGACAACGGGACGGTCACGAAGGTGACCCGCCTGTCCGTCCCGATGCAGGGGATGACCCAGACCGACTCGGTCGTGGCCGTCGCCGCCACGCTGGCGCCGAAGCTGCACCGCTCGACGGGCGGCATGGCGGACGCCTCGCTCGAGTTCATGGCGGAGGGCGTCGCCGGCGTCCTCACGCCGCGCCAGGGCGAGGCCACGACGGTGATGCTCATGACCGATACGCCCATCTTCGACAGCGCCTGGATGAGCGAGATCGCGCAGAGCGCCCCGCTCACCGAGGGCGCCGTCTACCGCGTCTCGGTCTTCAGCAACGAGTCGCCCGACGAGCCCAGCGACGTGATCCTGACGGTGCTGCCGCAGGAGACGGTCGGCGAGAAGGCGGCGTGGCCGGTCGCGGCCGACCTCGGCCCGATCACGATGACGTTCCTCGTCGACGCCGAGAGCCGCCAGTGGCTCAAGACGCGGTTCGCCCCGCAGCCCGGCGTGTCCATCGAGATCGTCCCGACCGGCAACTAGCGCGACCTTCGCGGGGGCCTGCGGCGCCCGGGGGACCTGACGTCCGCCCGGCCCGTAGGCCCTCTCCCGTTCCTGACCCCTTCCCCATGCGCACGTTCTCTCTCGCCCTGCTGGCGGTCGCTCTCGCGACGCCGGCCCTCGCCCAGGAGGTCACCCTCCGCCCCGGGCACCCCGACCTCGCGACCTCCGGCCTTTCCCTGGACGACCAGGTTCTCCGCATCCGCGTGACCACGCCGACGGCGCGCGAGCTGGGGACGGTCCGCTACGCGTACTCGCGCGACGGGGACCTCGTCACGCTGGTCACGACCATGGACGCGCCGCAGGCCGGCGGCAGCTCTGAGGTCACGACCACGTTCCGCTGGCCCTCACTCGCGCCGGTCTCGCAGTCGAGCGGCGCCAGTTTGACGGCCTACGACGGTGCCCACGTCACGGGCGACTGGGCCCAGGGCGACTGGGACCCGCTCCCGTTCGACATCACGCTCCAGAGCCCGGCTTTCGCGCCCGAGGAGGTCGCGCTGATCGCCCGCGCGCTCCCGCTCCGGGAGGGCTATTCGGCCACGGTCCCGGTGTTCAACGCCAGCCAGCGGCTGAAGCAGGTCACCCTGACGGTCGCCGGGCAGGAGGACTTCACGCGGGCCGACGGCTCGACGGTGTCGACGTGGGTCGTCGAGGAGACAGGCGCCCGGACGCGCCGCCACTTCATCGACGGCACGACGCGGGCGCTCATCGGGTCCACCTGGGCCAGCCGGGGCAGCACGCAGATCGTGTCCGAGCCGGTGACCGACGAGGCGCTCGCCGCCCTCAACGGGGAGGCCGAGACGCCGGCCATCGCGCTCCGGCCCGGCCTCGACCGGCTGGCGACCGGCGCGTTCACGTCGTATGACCAGAGCTTCGTCGTCCGCCTCGTCGAGCCTCAGCAGCAGGACATCGGGACGATGCATCGCACGGCCGTCGTTGACCGCGCGGCCGGGACCGTCACCGTCGATACCGAGACGAACATCCCGCTGGCCGGCCAGATGACCAAGGAGCACTTCGTGTCCGCCTACCCGTCGCTCGCGCCGATCTCCATGCACTCGGAGGCCAACGGGACGGTTGTCGACCTGACCTACACCGCCACCTCGCTGAGTGGGACGAAGACGGCCAACGGCGAGACCGAAACGCTCGAGGCCACATTCGACGAGCCCGTCTACGGCACGGCGATGGCGACGGAGGCCGTCCGCCTCGTGCCGTTCGAGGAGGGGTTCCGCGGCGAGTACTTCACGATCTCGCCGTCGGAAGGCCCGCTGTCCATCTTCTTCACCGTCACCGGTCAGGACGAGATCGATGGGCACGCCGTGTGGCTCGTCTCGGTCGAGGCCGGCCCGGCCGCGCCGCCGCAGCAGTTCGCCATCGACGCCGAGACGCGCGCGGTCCGGCGGATCCGCCTGGAGCCCCAGCTCGGCGTGGTGATCGACATCACGCCGGAGGCTGCCGAGTAGCGCTCCGGCCTGAGGCCCGCGCGCCCTCCCGTTCTCCGGAGCGGGAGGGCGCGCGCCGTTCGGGATACCTTGTCGGATCCCGCCACCGACCGCGCGATGGACGCGACGCTCAACGTCTACAGCATCGTCCTGCTCGTCGGGATCGTGCAGTGCGTGGTGGCCGCCGCCGCGCTGGCGGTCCGCGCCGGACGGGCTCGCCGTCGCGCCGACGGCTGGCTGGCCGCCGTCCTCGTCGGCATCGCGCTCGCCAACACGCCGTATCTGCTCGGGTTCATGGGGCTCTACGACCGCGTGGCGTGGCTCTCGAACCTGCCCATCGCCAACGCCGCGGTGATGGGGCCGCTCGCGCTGGGCTACGTCTGGGCCGTCGCCGAGCCGTCCCGCCGCGTCCCGCGCTGGATCTTCGTCCCGGCCGCGCTGTGCCTCGGCGTCGGGCTCTGGACCTGGGCGCGGACGACGACCGGGACACCGTACGACCAGACGGCCGGCCCTGCCCTCACCCCTCTCCTCGACGTGCTCGGGCTGGCGACCAACGTCGCCTGCCTCGGTGCTGCCGTCCAGGTCGTCCGCGTGCTCCGCCAGCGGCCCGCGCGGACGGCGGCCGACGCCATCGCCGCGCGCTGGCTTCCGCGCGCTGTGGGCGCCCTCGCAGCGGGTGTCGCCATCGGCTTCGCGTTCTCGCTGGCCTACGCGCTCGGCGTCCCGTTCGCGTACACGACGCAGTGGTGGGCGCACCTCGCCTACACCGTGGTCGGGTACTTCGTGGCCGTCGCGGGGTGGGGCGTGGCGGAGCGGATGGACGAGGTCGCGGCCGACGTCTCAGCGCCCTCAGGTCCGCCGCCGCTCTCGGAGGCCGAGGTCGCGGCGTGGACGCCGAGGCTGGATGCCTGGATGCGCGAGACGCGCCCTCACCTCCGTCCGGACCTCACGCTGGCCGCCCTCGCCGACGAGGTGGGACTGGCGCCGGCCGCGCTGTCGCACGCCGTCAACACCGGGCTGGGGAAGAACTTCAACGAGTTCGTCAACGGCTACCGCGTGGCCGAGGTGCAGGCCCGCCTCCGCCAGCCCGACGCCGAGGGCCTGACGCTGCTCGCCGTGGCCGAGGAGTGCGGCTTCGCCTCGAAGGCGACGTTCAATCGGGCCTTTCGGAAGGAGACGGGCACGACGCCGAGCGCGTGGTGGGGAGCCCAACGCGAAGGGCGCAGATCGTCATCTGAGACGTCGCAGGCGGCCATCTGAGGCGATTCCATGGGGTCGCCGGAAGAAGTTGGGACCTCGCCTTCCCTGCCTCCATGCGCCTCGTCCTCGCCCTCTGCCTCCTCGCGCCCGCCGCGCTCGCCCAGCCCCTCGCCTCCGACTCGCTCCGGGCCGACCTCGACGTCCTGTGGCGGACGCTCGTCGCAACCCATCCGGCCCTTGACGTCTACGGCCAGCGCGCCCAGGTCCACGCCCAGATCGACGCATTCGGGACCGCGCTCCGGACGCGCGACACGGTCTCGCTGGCGGAAGCCTTCCTCGGCGTGTCCCGCATCGTCGGCGCCGGTCGCGACGGGCACACGGTTCTGAATCCGCTCAACCAGTCCGAGACCGTCCAGCAGGCGCTGTGGTCGGGACGGGCGGTGCTCCCGTTCACGTTCCAGATCCTCAACGACCGGCTCGTGGTCACGCGCGACCTGAGCGGGGGCCGGCTCCCGCGCGGCACCGAAGTGCTCGCGCTCGACGGCCTGCGCGTCCCCGCCGTCCTGGACGCACTCCTGCCGTTCTCGACCGGCGACGGCCGCGGCACCGACGCCCTCCGCCGCGCCCGGCTGGCGGTCCCCGAGACCGAGGTGACGGAGCGCGGCTGGCCGCTCTTCGACCGGATCTACCCCCTCGTCTTCCCGCCCGCGGGCGACGACGTCACCCTCGCGGTCCGCACGCCGGATGGATCGGCTGAGACCATCAGAGTGCGACGGCTCACGCGGGACGAGCGCCTCCGCCAGCTCGCCGATGCCGGAGGCCCGGTGTTCGACGACGAGCGCGCCTGGGAGACCCGGATGCTCGACGGCCGGACCGGCTACCTCCGCCTGGGCTCGTTCCTCTCTCACCGCTTCTCGACGCCGGCCGACACCCTCCTCGACCGGGCCATCCGCCAGCTGCGCGAGGACGGCGCCGCGCGCCTCATCGTCGACGGGCGCGGCGTCGGCGGAGGGACGCTGGGCTATGAAACCGTCGCGCGCCACCTCAC
>CAYPVZ010000296.1:0-4684 GCA_964414235.1 uncultured Rhodothermales bacterium
GCGGGGGCGTCGCTCGCTGGCGGCAGCGGGCGGGCGGGGGACGACACGGGGCGATCTGCGGGGGACGCCAAACCTAGCCCCGCCCCCCGCGACACCGGGGCGTCACCGCCTGCGAAATCCCGGCTGTCCCCGCCTCGGCGACGAGGCGAGGACAGGGGAGAGGCGGCTAGAGTCGGCGCTCGTTGTTCGAGACGTCGGCGTCGGGGAGGTCGCCGTCCGGGTGATCTGGGCCGAGCGCAGCGTCCGGCCGTTGAGCGGCGCCTGCG
This sequence comes from uncultured Rhodothermales bacterium, assembly GCA_964414235.1. Taxonomy (GTDB): domain Bacteria; phylum Bacteroidota; class Rhodothermia; order Rhodothermales; family Rubricoccaceae; genus Rubrivirga. The sequence goes on from CAYPVZ010000296.1 coordinate 267, forward strand.
CGCCGGCCTCGTCGGCGGTGAAGTAGGCCTCGGCCGGGATCACCACGTCCTCGACGGAGCCGTCGGTGAACGTGAAGCGGACCGTCGTCGGGAGGACCACGCCGAGCCGGTTCTCGACCGTCGCGACCGCCGTTCCGTCCTGGACCGAGAGGCCGGTGAGCGCCTGGTCGAACTGGTCGGTCGAGTAGAACCAGCCGCGCCAGAACCAGTCGAGGTCCTCGCCGGTGACGTCCTCGATGGTGCGGAAGAAGTCGGCCGGCTGGGGGTGCTTGTAGGCCCAGCGGCGGATGTAGGTGCGGAAGGCCACGTCGAACCGCTCCGGCCCGACGATCTGGTTGCGGAGCAGCAGCAGCCCCTTGGCCGGCTTGCGGTAGGCCAGCCAGCCGAGGGCCTCGGGGCGGATCCGGTCCGGGTAGGTCATCACCGGCTGGTCGGCCGCGTACGGCTGGCGGAGGAAGTTGGCCGCCGCCGGGCCCTGCGTCAGCCGGACAATCCGGGTCGAGTCGCCCGTGCCGTAGCCGGCGATGGCCCGGTCCTCGTTCTCGTTGTAGAACGTGACGTTCGAGAACGAGTTGAGGTACGAGTTGAAGCCCTCGTCCATCCAGGCGTAGCGCCGCTCGTCGGAGCCGACGATCATCGGAAACCAGTTGTGGCCGAGCTCGTGGTCGATGACCCCGAACAGCGACTGGAACCGGGCGCCGACGCCCGAGAACTGGAACATGGGGTACTCCATGCCGCCCACGACGCCGGCCACCGAGATGGCGACGGGGTAGGGGTAGGGGAACCAGCGGCTGTTGTTGAGGATGGCGGCGCGGCCGAAGCGGGCGGCCTCCTCCCAGCCCGGGTTGTCGGGTGTGCCGATGCCCTCATGCGGGTAGGCCGCCATGATGAGCACATGGTTGACGGTGCCATCGTCCTGCGTCACCGCCGCGTCGGCGGCGTCGAGGATGAATGCCTCGGAGGCGGCCCAGGCCACGTCGCGGACGTTCTCGGCGCGGAAGCGCCACGTCGTCGTGGCGCCCGAGCCCGCGTGCGCGGCGGGCGTCCCGACCTCGTCCGGCGTGATGATGGGCACCGCCGACGCCGACGTGCGGGCCTGCGCCAGCCGCTGGCGCTGCGTCTCGGTGTAGACGTCGCGCGGGTTCTGGACCTCGCCTGTCCCGACGACCGTCATCGACGACGGCACCGTGATCGCGTACTCGAAGTCGCCGTAGTCGAGGTAGAACTCGCCCTGGCCGAGGTAGGGGAGCACGTTCCAGCCGCTCACATCGTCGTAGACGGCCACGCGGGGGTACCACTGGGCGATCTCGTAGACGGTGCCACGCGCGGTCTCCAGCCGGCCCATCCGGTCGGCGCCGTACTCGGGCACGACGAACGAGTAGGGCACGGCGATCTCGACGTGGCCGCCGCGGGCCGCCAGCGGCTCGGGCAGGTCGATCCGCATCCGCGTGTCGTCGACGACCGGCGCGACCGGGTCGCCGTCGACCGTGACGTTGCCGAGGCGGTAGCCGCCCTCGGCGAACGAGCCCCGCCAGCGGCTGTCGGGCGGCGTCCGCCGGGCGCCCCGGCTGCCGATGCTGAACAGGTTCTGCTCCAGGTGCATCCACACGTAGGGGAGCGCCTGTGGGCTGTTGTTCGTGTACGTCAGGTGGACGATCCCGGTGATCGTGTGCGTGGCCGGGTCCAGCGAGGCCACGATCCGGTAGTCGTTCCGGTTCTGCCAGTAGGCCGGGCCGGGGCGGCCGTCGGCCGCGCGGGTCGTGTTCGGCGTGGGGAGCGGGAGCGGCGCGAAGAGCGCGTCGTTCGTCTCGGGCAGGCTCTGCGCGAAGGCAGGGACTGCGAGCAGGACCGCCAGGGCGGCGGCGAAGCGGTGGGGCATAGGGGTGGGGCGGTCGAAAAACGGACTCCCTACGCTGCCGTGTGGCACACCGGTCCCGCCATGGGGCGGATAGCGAGCGCTCGCGTAGCCGGCGCAAGGGAGGAGAGACGGTGAGGTGTTAGGGTTCGTTGCAATCGTGCCGTACACTCTCAGAGTTCCATCCTTGCCCGTGATGCGCCCGCTTGCACTCCTCGTCCTCGCCGCGCTGGCGCTGCCGGCCCTCGCCCAGTCTGGGGCTGAGCCGGCGACGGACATCATGCCGGCCGACATCGGCACTCACTGGTCATACGACGTCACGGAGCGAGTGGGGGACGCGTCCGACGTGAGCTATGTCTCGGAGGTCGAGTGGTACGGCGCGGGGACGCTGGCGGACACGACGGGGACCGAGTGGGGCTTCCACTACGTCGTGCAGCGCGGTCCTCGCATCCCCATGACCGAGGCCCCCGTTCCTTCGGTCAAGTGGTGCTCGGTGTACTACGCCCCACTCTCCAGCCACGACCCGGTCTACGAACGCCCGTTCCGCCTACTCGGCGACTGGGGTTGTCAAGTGATCTCGGGCTTTCCGGATCCTTACTACGTCCCTCTCTTCGCCGACCGGGACGCCACCATTCAGAGCGAGGTGAGCCTGGGAGGAGAGCCGGTCAGCGTCGAGAGGCGTGAGGCCGCCGTCCAGATCGTCGAGCCCTGCACCAACCGGTGCGAACGGGTCTACAAGAGTACCATGCAGGCGTCGTTTGGCGTGGGCTTCGGGTTGCTCTCCTATCAGTTCCGGCGCGGCCTGGTCGTGCCCCGCGGTCCGGACCCGAATGCCTGGATCGTCGAGTCGCAACTCGTCGGGGCCGAGGTCGGCGGTCAGCTGTACGGGGACCTGCGCCAGCGCGCTGCCGGCGACCCGGCGACGGTGTTCGGTCTGGTTACGGGTGCCGAGTGGGTCTACGACGTCGCCCGGTGGACGGGGCCGCTGAACCGCGATCCCGAGATCCAGCACGCCTACGAGCGCTGGGAGGTCGTCGAAGCGCTCGGCGCGGGCCGCTTTCGGCTGGCGGTGACGACGTCCGAGTCGACGGGCGAGTGCGAGGCGGAGGTCCGGACGGTGGGGGAGGTCAGCGTCCTCGCGTTTACAGGAGGCACGTGCCCCCTCGCATTCGAACGCAAGATGCAGGTCGACACCTTCGATCCGCCCCGTTCGTTGCCTACGGTTCCCTCGACGTACCTCTCGGTCCCCGGAGTTCCCGCCAGCTTTGAGGTCGGGGAGACGTCGGTGCAGGCGGCGAAGTCGATCGGGGGCTTCTTGGGGCGCGCCCTCCAGGGGAGGCACGCCTCGTCGACGACGGTGGACTACGACGTGGCTCAGGGGCTCGGGCTGCACCGCATCCATACCGAGGAAGCTGGCCCAGGGAGCACCAACTCTCGGGACCGCCTCCACACCGAGCGGACGCTCGCCTACGCGCACGTCGGCACCGTCGAAGTCGGTCTGCCGGTGGCCCAGGCGGCGGCGCCGACGCAGGCCCAACTGGCGGTGGCGGTCGCCCCGAACCCGACGCTGGGCCCGCTCGGCATCCGCGTCACGGTGCCGACGACGGCCCTCGGCCGGGCCGACGTGTTCGACGTGACCGGGCGCCGTGTCGCCGTGTTCGATCTCGGCGTCGTGCGGGCCGGGACCTGGACCGAGACCCTCGCCCTCGATGGCCTCCCGTCCGGCGCCTACCAGATCCGGGTGACGGTTGGCGACGCCGTCGGCCAGGCCCGCGCCGTCGTGGTGCGCTAGCGGTCGGTCCGAGCGGGCGGTCACCGCCAGCGCGGACGGCCTACCCGAACAGCTGCTTCCCGAACACGATCACGACGATCCCGAACAGGGCCGCCGCGACCACGAGGCCGAAGCAGAGGTACCCGACGAGCCGGGCCAGGGTCGAGGTCGTCGCCGAGGCCGGCGCGTGCTGGCCGTCCGGGCCGTCGAGGCGGCCGGTGCTGAGGCTCCGCATCCCGAGCGCGAAGAGGGCCGGCAGCCCGGCGCCGAGCAGGATCCCGGCCAGCGTCACCTGCCAGAGCGCCTTGAGCGAGTCGACGAGGATCTCCATTACGCGTGGGGGCTGTGGTTCTCGGGGGTCCGGATGAGCGCCGGCTGGCGGTCGAGGAGGTCCTCCGGCACGTCGCGGCGGACCTGCTCCTGGACGCGCTCGATGACGCTGTCGACCCACTCGTCGTTGACGTTGTGGTGCCCGACGGGAGCCTTCTGCGAGTGCCGGTACATCCAGACGGAGGCGCCGACGAGGAGGGCAACCACGATGCCGACGCCGAGCGCGCCGCCGATCCCGTTGGCCAGCGCCCAGCAGCCGGCGCCGACCGCCCCGGCCGCCGGCAGCGTGATCACCCACGCGACCGCCATCCGGCCGGCGACGCCCCAGCGGACCTCCGCGCCGCGACGGCCAAGCCCGGTCCCGAGGATCGAGCCCGTGGCGACATGCGTGGTCGAGAGCGCCATGCCGAGGTGGCTCGACGACAGGATGATCGCGGCCGAGGCGGCCTCGGCGGCCATGCC
>CAYPVZ010000297.1:0-4678 GCA_964414235.1 uncultured Rhodothermales bacterium
GGGTACACCGACGCCAGCACGCACAGCCCGACGGCGATCACCAGCACGAGGCCGATGTCAAACGGCCGGATCGCCACCGGGTACGCGTCGATCACGAACGACCCGGCCTCGGCCAGCTTGACCACGCCGAAGACCTGCTGCACCACGGAAATCGCCAGCCCGGCGGCCAGCCCGATCCCGGCTCCGACCCCACCCACGAGCAGCCCCTCCATCAGGAAGATGCGCCGGATGTCGCGGCGCCGGGCGCCCATCGCCTGCAGCACACCGAGGTCCCGCCGCTTCTCGATCACGATCATCGTCAGCGCGCCGACGATGTTGAACGCCGCGACGACGATGATGAGCGCCAGGATGGCGCTGGCGGCCCACTTTTCGAGCCGCATCACCGTGTAGAGCGATCCCTGGAGGTCGTACCACGTGCGGACCGAGAACTGGCCGGGAAAGGCCGCGTCGAGCGTGCCCTGAAGTCGCTCCTTGACGGCCTCGGCGTCGTCGAGGTCCTGCAGGCGGAGGTCGATGCCCGTCACGCGGCCGGCCATCTGGAAGAGCCGCTGGGCCTCGCCGAGCGAGACGAACACGTGGCTCTCGTCGTAGGTCGGCTCCAGCGAGAACGTCCCCTGCACTTCGAAGGCCCGCTGATCCGGCAGCCCGAACGGGTAGAGGCCGATGGCGCGCTGGAGCGCCGTCGCCGAGAGGAGCGAGACGCGGCTACCCGGGATGGCGCCGGCCCCCTCCACTCCGTCCAGGTCCAGCCCGGGGTCGGCCGCGCGGACGCCGGTGCGGCCCGCCAGCGCGGTGCCCATCACGAGCCCCGGCGCGCCGTCGGCCCGGCCCAGGTCGAACTGGCCCGTCACGATCGACCGCTCGACTTCGCCGTCGATGGCCCGTGGGTCCACGCCGCGCACGACGACGACCTGGTTGAGCGTGCCACCGTCATCGGTGGTCAGCAGCGCCTTGCCCTCGACGTAGGCCGTGGCCGAGACGACCTCGGGCTCGGCGCGCGCGAGCGCCGCCAGCGTGTCCGGCCGCCCCACACCCTCCCCGCCGACAGCCTCGATCCGCACGTGCGGGTCGTAGCTCACGAGCAGGTCGCGGACGACGTCGTAGAACCCGTTGAGCACGCTCAGCACGACGACCAGCGCGGCGACGCCGACGGCCACGCCGGCCACCGAGATGCCGGAGATCACCGAGATGAGCGAGATCCGCCGCCGGCTGGCGAGGTAGCGGCGCGCGATGAGCAGGCGGTAGTCCAGAGCGAGCGGGGGCGAGAGAAAGGCCGGAGCCACTGGCCGGCTGGCAGAACGTCCCGCCGGCTACTGGTCGCCGGCCGGCTCGACCGGGATCGCGCCGCGGCGTTCGAGCTCGGCGCGCATCCGGGCCATCTCCTCGCGCGCCGCCTCCAGCTCCTGCTCCTGCTGCGAGAGCCGACGCTCCCACGCCTGGAGGTCTCCCAGCGTCTCCGAGATCGCGGCCTCGCGGACTTCGAACGGCGCCATCTCGTAGTAGCCGCGGTCCTCGAAGTAGCCCCGGAACAGGAAGTTGTGCTTCATCGCCTCCATGTTCTCCGAGAACCGGAAGGCGCCGAGAGAGGCCCAGCCAGCCGCCTGGTTGAACCGGTCCGTGATGGCCCGGATGTCGGTCGAAACCGTCTGCAGCTGGGCCGCGCCCTCCTGCAACTGGGACGCCGTCGCGAGGAACGTCTCGTAGACATCGTCCTCGTTGAGGAAGCGCGCAACGGTGCCGTCGCCCTGGTAGACGCGCCGGAGGATCTCGTCGACGCCGCGCGAGGCGTTCTCGGCGACCGCCACCAGCTGGTCGGCGCGCGCGGTGAAGCTGCGGAGCGTGTTCTGCGACTCGGCGACCGTGGCCTGGAAGGTGTTCGCCGTCGCCACCGTCGACTCGTAGAGCCGGTCGTCGTAGAGGAACTGGCCGAGCGTGCCCTCGCCCGTCCGGACGTCGGTCATGATGCCCGCCAGCGCGACGGTGACCGAGTCGAACCGCGAGATCGAGGTGAACAACCGGTCCGAGACCTCGCTCAGCGCGAACGGGTCGACGCCCTGGATCTGGCCGTTGTCGGCCACCTGGGGTCGCCCTGGCGAGCCGTCGGTGAGCGAGACGATGACGCTGCCGACGAGGCCGTCGGTCTGGATGAGCGCCCGGCTGTCCTCGCGGATGAGCGGCCGCGCCTCCGTGTCGATGGCCATCTGAACCGTGATCGGCTCGCCCGGCCGCGTCGGCAGGTTGACCGCCTTGACGCGGCCGACCTGGATGCCGTTGTAAAAGACGGAGGCACCGCTCTGGAGGCCGGCCACCTGGTTGAAGGAGGCGCGCACCGCGAAGGTGTCGGCGAACAGGCTGTTCTGGCTCCCGATCACGAACAGGAACCCGATGATCGTGATCAGGCCGAGCAGGACGACGAGGCCGAGGCGAGCTTGACGGGTCATGTGCGGAAGCTATGGCAGGCCGGAACGCGGAAGGAAGCCGGTCGGTGCCCGGGCTGGCGGAGGAACAGGCTAGGCGCGGCCGTACGCCTCGGTTCCCTGGAAAAACTCCTGGAGCGCGGGGTGCTTCGAGGCCTGGACCTCGGCGAGCGTGCCGGACTCGGCGATCACGCCGTCGAGCAGGAAGTGGGCCTTGTCGGTGATGATCTCGGCCGCCAGCAGGTCGTGCGTGATGGCGATCGACGAGATGCCGCGCGTGTCGCGGAGCTTGACGATGAGCTCGGAGACGACACGGACCGAGACCGGGTCGAGGCCCGTCGTCGGCTCGTCGTAGAGGATGATGTCCGGGCGGAGGATGAGCGTCCGCGCCAGCCCGATCCGCTTCTTCTGGCCGCCCGAGAGCTCGGCCGGGTACTGGTCGCGCGTGTGCGGGAGGTTGACGTCTTCGAGGCTCTCCGCGATGAGGTCGTCCTTCTCGTCGCGGTCGAGCGTCGTCAGCCGGTCGAGGAAGAACCGCATGTTCTCGTAGACCGTCATCGAGTCGAAGAGCGCGCCGCCCTGGAAGAGATAGCCGAGCCGGGTCCGCTTGCGGTCGCGCTGCTCGGGCGTCATCAGGTCGAGCCGCTCGCCCAGCACCCAGACCTCGCCCTTGTCCGGCTGGAGCAGCCCGACGACGTGCTTCGTGAGCACGCTCTTGCCCGTCCCGGAGCCACCGAGGACGACCGCGCTCGTCCCGCGCTCGACGGCGAGGTTGACGCCTCGGAGGATCTTCTTGGGCCCGAACGCCTTGTGGACGTCGCGAAGCTCGACGACGATGTGGTCGGGCGGCGGAGGCGCGTTGCCCGTGAGCGGGCCGGCCTGGGGGTCGACGTGGTGGGGCTCGCCCGTCTGCCCCTCTCCGGTATCGCCCGGGACGCCGGCCTCGGGCGCGCCGGTCGGCTCGTCGGCGAGGCCCGCCAGCCCGTCGTCGTCGAGCGGGTGCGGCCCGGCGGCGGCGTGCCGCTGGCGGCGAGCGTCGGCGCGTTTGGAGAGGCGGGACATGGCGGAGAGTTCAGGGTCCGAAGTGGAGAGGTCGGGGTTCAGGGTAGGGGAAACTCCGCACTCTCAACTCCGAACTCAGGCGGCGTTGGAGATGTCGCCGAAGAAGAGGATCGAGGCGCGGACGACGACGACGTCGGCCAGGAGAATGAGGAGGCTGGAGATGACGACGGCCTGCATGGCCGCGCGGCCCACCTCGCGCGTGCCGCCGCGGACGTTGTAGCCGAGGTAGCAGCTCACGATGCCCACGATGAACCCGAACAGCGATGTCTTGAACGTGTCCACGAAGACGTCGGCGAAGCGGAGCGAGTCGAACGCTGTCGAGATGAAGATGCGCAGGTCCATGCCGTCGGAGAGGACGGCCTCGAGGTAGCCGCCGGCCAAGCCCAGGAAGTCGGTCAGCATGGTCATGATGGGAAACATGATCACACAGGCCAGCACGCGCGTGACGACGAGGTAGTGGAACGGCTTCAGCGCGGCCACCTCCAGCGCGTCGATCTGCTCGGTCACCTTCATCGAGCCCAGCTCGGCGCCCATGCCCGCGCCGAGGCGGCCCGCCAGCACGAGGCTCGTCAGCACCGGCCCGATCTCCTTGATCAGCGACAGCGCCAGCATCGACGGCAGGAAGCTCTCCGCGCCGAACCGCGCCAGCGTCCCCCGGCTCTGCATGGCGAGCACGATGCCGATCGAGAAGCCGACGACGCCGGTCAGCGTCAGGCTCTTCGTCCCAACCTCGTCCATCTGGGTGATGAGCTCCTTGAACTCGAACGGCCGCCGCCAGAAGCGGGCGAAGAACCGGCCGATGAACGAGAACAGCCCGCCGGCCTCCGCGAAGAACGACTCCCCGAAGACGGTCTGTTCGCGGGCGGCCTCGCGGCGCTCCTCCGTCTTCCGGTCGAGATCCTTCTCCTGAAGGATCTTCTCGTTCTGCCGCTGGCGCCGCGCCGCGCGGAGCCGGGTGGTGAGCGAGTCGGTCGGCGTGATCTCCATAGTGGAAGCTAGCGGACGCGCGCGCCGGGGGCGACTCGGGGCGCTCCGGTTACCACGCCGTCTCGGCGTTGAGGCCGCCGCCGAGTCCGCGCTGGCCGCTGTACTCGGTCTGCGCCGAGAGCCACTGCAGCAGCTCGTAGTCGAGGGCGAACAGGATCGGCAGGCGCTCCTGGTCGCGCGACGTCTCGCCGACCGGGAGGATGACGCCGAAC
>CAYPVZ010000298.1:0-4676 GCA_964414235.1 uncultured Rhodothermales bacterium
GTCGGGGAAGGCGACGGTGATCTTGGCCGCGTTGCCGGCCACGTGGTCGTTCGTGACGATGTAGCCGTCGGCCGAGATGAGGAAGCCGGAGCCGAGCGCCTGGACCTCCTGCTGGTAGACGCGGTCCGGCAGGCGACGCCCGTAGAACCACTCGTCGATCGGGTTCGCCCGCTGGACGACGCTCCGAACCTCGGTCACGTTGACCGACACGACCGCTGGGCTGGCGGCCTCGACGGCCCGCGTGATCGCCGTCCGCCGCGTCGTGCCGATCTCGGACTCGGCCTGCCCGAGGTCCCGCGCGTCGATGGCGCCGCTGGCGTCGGCGGTCTGCTGGGACTGGGCGGTCTGCTGGCACCCGGTGAGGGCGAGCAGGAGAAGCGGGACGGCGAGGCGCATGGCAGAGACGGGACGACGGCGGACGGTACGGAAGGGCCGCCGGTCGGTTTCTGAAAGCTCGGGGCGTTTGGCGGCGGGCCGTTGGAGAACGGCAGAAGCGGAAGGGCCCGTAGCCGAGCAGCGGGCCGTACGCGTACCATGCGGCCCCCTGCCGTCCGCCCGTGCCCGCTTTCGATCTCCGCCTGACACGCGTCGCCTTCGTGGGCATGGTGACGTGGCTCGCGCTCCTGTTTGTCCCGCTCGCCGTCGAGGCGGGCCCGGCGCAGGACGCGGCGCACCTCGTGGTGCTCGCTCCGCTCGTCCTCGTGCCGATGTTTGTGCAGGCGAGCGTCCCGGGCGGCTTCGGCGCCGCACCGCGGTTGCTCGACCTGGGGTCGTGGCTCCTGCTCCCCGGATCGCTCTCCGCCGCGGCCTCGCTTCTCGTTCCGGTCGGTCCGCTCGGAGGTGTGCTGGCCGGTGTCTGGGGCATCTCGGCCGCCGCGCTCGCGCTCGCGGCGCTGGCGGAGGCCGCCCGCCAGTGGCGCGCCGGCACGCTCTCGATGCCCGAGGCTATCCTCACGGTCGGCTGGCTGACGCTGCCGTGCGGGGCGGTCTGGCTGGTGCTCGCGCGGTCCGGCGCAGAGACGGGCTACGCGGGGCTGATCGAGTTGCTGACCGCGGCGCACTTCCACTACGCCGGGGCGCTCGCGGCTGTCTGGGCCGCCCTTCTCGGGCGCGTCGTGGCGCCGTCGCTGCGCCGGCTGTGGCAGGGGCTGGCGGGCGGCCTCGCCGTCGGGTTCTGGGGCGTGGCCGTCGGGATCGCGCTCAGCCGGACGCCGGCAGGTGGGTCGGCCATCGAGACGGCGGGCGTCGTCCTGCTGGCGGCCTCCGCGATCGGGCTGGGCGGGCTGGCGCTGTGGGAGGCCCGCCGGTTCGAGGACCGTACGGCCGGCATCCTCGTCGCCATCTCGGGCGGCGCGCTCGTGATGGCGATGGGCCTCGCCCTCTGGTTCCACCTCGGTGGCCGCGTCGGGGCCGGGCCGGACATCGCGTGGATGGTCGAGCGGCACGGCGCGCTCATCGCCTACGGGTTTGCACTGTGGGGCGCGCTCGGCTGGCGGCGCCTCCGGCCGAGGCCCCTCAGCTAAGGTTCCAGAAGGACGACCTCCCGCTCGGCCGATGCCGTCGCGCCCGTCACGACGTCGGCGATGGTGACGGTAAGCGCGTAGCGACCCGGGCGCTGGTCGCGGACGTCGAGGAAGAACGTGACGGCGTCGTCCGTGTGGTCGCCCTCGGCTTCGGTGCGGACGGAGACGCCGGGGTCCTGGCCGCGCCCAAAGATCCGCCCGAGCAGGCCGCGGCGTCGGGCCTCCGGCCGGAGCGTGGCCTCGACGGTGTAGCGTGAGCGGCCGCCGTCTAGCCCGAGCCCGTAGGCTTCGAGGTAGACGTAGATCGGGTCGGGCGGGAGAAACGCGGCCGCCGGCACCGGCACGATGCCGACGTCGCCCCGCTGCACGAGCCCCGGGCCGTCCTCGCTGACGGACGCCGCCAGCAGGCGGTCACTCACGACGAAGCCGCCGGCCGGGAGAGGCGCTACGGCCTCGGAGGTCCTCCCAAACGCCCGGCCGTCCCGTCCCTCGACCTCGACCCGAACGGTCCCGGTCGCATCCATCGCCAGCCGGGCCGCCTCGGTCCAGACGCGCCCGATCTCGGTCCGGACGACGCGCGAGGCCGGTAGCTGGCGGCGCTCCTCGACAACGCGCATCGCAACGCCGCGCTCGGTGAGGACGAACGCGCCCGTGCGGACGGGCGCGGCGACCGAGTCGAGCGGCACGCCCCAGGCGACGATCACGTCCGTCCCGCCGCCGGCCGCGCGAAAACGCGAGATGAGAGCCGGCACGTCGATCGGGATGTCAGGCGCGTCCTGCGACCGTTGGGGGTCGGTTCGCTGCATCGCCCGGTCTCGCATCACGAAGTCGTCGTCCTGGGCCGAGCTCGCCCCTGCAAATGCCGAGGCCGGGGGGCTGTAGATGCGGAACTGGCCGTCGTTCTCGGGATCGTCGAAGACCACCCGGAAGTCCGGGTAGTCCCAGACGGCGAACCGCCGGTCGGTGCCGTAGGCCTGGACGGTGTTCTCGTCGAGGAGGTAGCGGACGGTTTCCTGGGGCCGACCGTAGCGGATCCAGATCTGGCCCTGCTCGGTCTCGGCCCCGCGCTGCGGACGGTCGGTGAACAGGTCGTCGCCGGTCCATCCGAACCGGAGGTCGGCCTCGACGATGCGGGCGCTGTGTTCGGCGACTCGTTCGTTGGCGTCGGTAAGCAGACGGGGATCGGCCGCCGCCCAGAACGCGTCGGCGGCGGCGGACGTGTCGGCGTCGTAGGCCTCGCGCTGGTCGATCGGGAGAAGGGTGCGGACGTCTTCGTAGCGGGCGCGCTCGGCGGCCGCCAGCCGGGGGAGCGCACGGTCGAAGGCGGCCTCGGCCCCCGCCGCGTCGCCGGTCCGGTAGAGCGCGAGTCCGAGCCACAGATCCGCCCGGACGTCATCCGAGACCGCGGCGAATCGCCGGGCGACACCGAGCGCCTCGTCCCATTGGTCGGTGACGACCGCCAGCGTGAGAGCCGCCCGGGTGGCCCGGACGGCCGCCGGATCGTCGGCCATCCACGTGCCGAGGGCGCGCCTGGCCTCCTCGTGAGCACGGCGGGCCCGCTGGCTCCAGTCGAGGTCGGGCACCAGCGCGCGCCGGGCGTCGGTATCGAACCGCGTGCTGGCCAGCCGAGCGCGGACCTCTGCCGGGTCCACGAAGTCGGTCCCGAGCGGCGACCGAAGAGGACCCGGCAGGATGCGGTCGTGCCAGTTGAGCACCGTCCACAGGGCGTCCTCGACGACCACGCGGAGCGCGAGCGTGTCGCGCGGCGCCAGCCGGATCAGCGCCGCCGCGTCGTCGGTGATCTGCTGGTGGCGGAGGAAGCGCGCCAGCCGACCGATGCCGACGCCCTCGACGTGGAGCCGAAGCCGGAGCCGTCGAAGCTCGACGCTGTCGGGCGTGTGCCGGAGCCCGGCCTCGACGATGCGGAGCGCGGCCACGGAGTCGCCGGCCGCCAGCTGCTGGCGAGCCTCAGCGGCCGGGCCGTCCGCCGCCGGCTGCGCGAGGGCGACCGACGAGACGAAGCCGATCAGGAGAAGGAGACGCGGCATGACGGAACGTAGAGCGAGACCGCTGCCGCATCCTCTTTTCGCGTCTCCAACTCACTGACAGGCGCCGTCCCCCCAGGCGGTGTGGCCGCGGCCGGGCTGGCAGCGGACCTGCCGGCCGGCGTCGGTCAGCTCCCACGTCATGCTGTACGGCTTGTAGACGAGGAGGAGCCGCTCGTCGCGGATCGAGTCGTCGGGGAGGCTGTAGGCGGTGACGAGCGCGCGGGCCTCCTGCGCGGTCTCGCTGAGGATCTCGACGGTCACACGCGAGGCGGCGCCGTCGTAGCGCCGGGCGATGGCGTCGGCGGCGGCCTCCGGCGACGACGCCGCGTTGTAGTCGAGGAGGAGGTCGTCGGCCCTGGCGAACGTGCCGAGGTCGTCCGGCGCAGGGGCCGGGGGCGGGGCGCCCCCGCCCGAGAGCCGCCGGAGGCTGGCGACGATCTCGGTGCCCTCCTCCAGCGAGACGGGCCGGCAGCCGCCCTGGGTGTCGCTGAGAAACAGGACGCTCGTCCCGTCGAGGTCGACGTAGTCCGACACGATCGTGCGGACGCCCCAGACCTGGGCGCTGGTCGCAGCCGGGCCGTGATCGAGGTGGACGGCGGCGTGACGCCGGACAACGCGGCCGCGCTCGTGCGCGCCGGCACCGACGTGCTCGTAGCCGGCAGCGCCGTCTTCCGCGGAGACGTGGCTGCCAACGTCCGCGCCTTCCGCGACGCGACCGCGACGCGGGCGTAGCGCACAGATCGACGCGCCTGGCGTAGTCTTGGGCGGACTTTCGCCCGCTCCAAATGCGCCTCGCCGTCGCTGCTCTGCTCACCCTGGCCGCCTGCACCGGCCCGCTCTTTCCCCCCGTGGACGCCCCCGGGGAGACCCCGGCTCCGACCGAACCCCCGCCGGCCGGACTCACGCGGGACCAACTCGCGCGGCTCCGCGCGCTCCCGATTCCCGTCGTCGTCCCGGGCAGCATCGGCACGTTCTCGCTCACGCGGTTCGACGCCGCCACGACGGGAGCGACCGCCAGCTACGTGCTGGGCTACCACCGCCGCGATGGTGCCTGCTTCGAGGTGCGCGGCTCGAACGACGGCGTCGGCGCGCCCGGCTGGCATCT
>CAYPVZ010000299.1:0-4645 GCA_964414235.1 uncultured Rhodothermales bacterium
ACGAGCGACCCACAGCCACTCTGGGAGGGCCGCCCCCTCGACTGCTCGCTCCTGGTCGACGGCGACGGGCTCTACGCCACAGGCGTGCTGCCGTACGCCGCGCCCGGCTCGCTGCCCGAGGCGCCGTCGAGCGCGGTCCTCTTCTACCCGAGCCGTTACACCTACCGCGAGGGCGTCTACGACGGGCCGCTGGTCGTGGTCACCGACCACGGGACGGCGTCCTCGGCCGAGTACTTCGTCGCCATGCTGGCGGACAACGGCGCGGCCACGATCCTGGGCGAGCGGACGTACGGCGCCGGCTGTGGCTACACGAACGGCGGCATCCCGGCGACGCTGGCGCAGAGCGGCATCCGCATCAAGCTGCCCGACTGCGTCCGCCTCCGCGCCGATGGGACGAACGAGGTCCGCGGCATCACGCCGGACGTGCTCGTGCCGTGGGAGGCCACCGACACGCCGCGCCAGAAGGCGGACCGTGCCACCGAGGCGCTGCGGTCGGTGCTCCGGTAGCGACTGGCGGTGCGCGTCGCCAGCGTCAGGGCGTGCCGACGGAGGAGCCCAGGTGTGCGGCCTCCTCGACGAGAGCCTGGTGGCGCTGGGCCCAGTCGAGCGCAGCCTCGTAGGTGCCGGCGTCGACCTCCAGCCGGGCAGCGACGGAGCGGATGGCGGCCTTCTCGCGCTCATCGAGCTGGCCGTCGGCATAGCCCACGAGGAGCAGGTCGAGGAGGACGATCACGCGGGCGCGCGGCGTCCCGAAGAGGAGGTTCAGGTCGCCCACGCCGCTCGGCGCGCCGGCGGTCTCGGCGGGCAGCCCGGCCTCGATGTAGAGGCGGTCCAGCCGCTCGACCTCCTGCATCGCCAGTCGGCGGTCGGCGTCGATGATCTGACGGGCGAGGACGAGGAAGGCGCGGCGCTGCTCAGGGCTCAGCTCGTGGAGAAACATGGAGGACACAGCAATGGGGCGCGAAGGTAACGGGCGTGTCTGGCTCCTGGCATGCCGTCACGCAACCGTCACGGCAGGTGGCGGTGTCGGACGACGGCGGACGTCCCGCTCGCTCGTGAACCGCGCACGCGCCGCTCCGTTGCTAGCACCGACTCCTTTTCGACCGATGCAAGCTGATACGACCGCCGTCGCCGATACCACCGCCCGCAGCGTGGGCGACGCCGCCTCGGGTGCCCTCGGGACGCTCCGTTCGTGGTGGGACGGGTTCTTCGAGATGCTCCCCAACCTCGTCGTGGCCGTCCTGGTCGTGGTGGCGGCGGCGTTCGTGGCCCGTGTCGTCCGGCGCGTCGTGGCCGGGCTGCTCCACCGCGCGGCCGACCGGGCGCCGCACGCGCGCAACGCCGTCGACCTGCTGGCGACGCTGGCGTACGTCGCCGTCCTCGCTGCCGGGACGTTCCTCGCGCTGTGGATGCTGAACCTGGACGGCGTCGTGACGACGCTGCTCGCCGGGGCCGGCGTCGTCGGACTGGCGCTCGGGTTCGCGTTCCAGGACATCGCCTCCAACTTCATCGCGGGCATTCTGATGGCTGTCCGCAACCCGTTCCTGGTCGGCGAGATCATCGAGACGAACGGGTTCATGGGGACCGTCCGCGAGATCACGCTCCGCTCGACGATGCTGGACACGTTCACGGGCCAGCGCGTCATTTTGCCCAACGCCAAGGTCTACGGCGACCCCATCGTCAACTACTCGACGCTCCGCGAGCGCCGCGTCGACCTCGGCTGCGGCGTCGGCTACGGCGACGACCTCTCGCACGCTCAGCGCGTCGCGGTCGCGGCCGTCGAGGCTCTTCCCATGCGCCGCGAGGGGCGGCCGGTCCAGCTCTACTACACCGAGTTCGGCGACTCGTCGATCAACTTCGTCGTCCGCTTCTGGGTCGACTTCGCCGCCCAGACCGACTTCCTGGAGGCGCAGTCCGAGGCCATCAAAGCGGTCAAGGCGGCGTTTGACCGTGCAGGCGTGACGATCCCGTTCCCGATCCGGACGCTCGACTTCGATCCCAACGGCGGTGTCGATCTTCGTGCCGTGCTCCGCGGTACGGGCGGCGGACCAGCCGACGATGCGCCCGACTTCGACGAGGAGGCCTAACGCCGCCAGGTCACCGAGAAACGATGGAGATGGGGCGTAGTTCGTCCTCCTCGCTTAAGCGAAGAGGATAGGGAGCCGATACCTGTCCCTCGCTCATGTCCCAGACATGTCGCTCCACGAGCCGCCCCACCACCACGACGCTCGCGCGCCTGCCCGGCCGGCCCCCCCGCAGCAGACGTGGCCGTCGGACGCTGGCGATGGGGCCTCGGCGCCCGAGCCGTCGTCCTCGCCCCGCTGGTTGCGCCGTGTCGGCGACCGGCTCGGTGAGATCTGGCCCGGCCGGAGCGTATCCGATGCCTCCGACGACCTATGGGCAGTCATCCTCGACGCCGTTCCTGACCCGTTCTTGCTCGTCGATGAGGGCGACCGGATCCGGATGGCGAATGACGCCTTCGGTGTGGCCTTCGGGTACACGGCGGATCAACTGATCGGGGCGGGGCTGGCGGAGGCGCTCATCCCGCCAGCCCGTCACGAGGCCTACCGCGCGCTCCGCCAGTCGGCGGCGGGCGACGCGACCGCCCGACTGGCGGTACGCCATGCCGATGGTTCCGAGGTCCCGGTCGAGGCCGCCGTCCGGGTGGTTTCGGAGGAGGGCACGACGATGATCGGCGTCCGCTTCCGCGACGGGCGCGACGCGAAGGCCGCCGAGGAAGCCCGTGCCGTCGCCGAGAGCCAGCGCCAGACGCTCCGGACCATCGTCGACGCGATTCCAGAGGCCGTCGTCGCCGTCGACCGGGCGGGCCACGTCATCTTCCGCAACCGCGCGAGCGCGCATGCTCCGGGGGATGAGGCCGCCCCGCGCGGCCGGCTTCCCGAGGCGCAATGGCGCGCGGCGGACGCCGTGATGCGGTCCGGGACGCCGGTCTTCGGAGAGGAGGAGCCCGCCGCTGAGGGGCGTGTCCGGCTGACGTCGCGGATCCCCATCCGCAACGGGTCCGGTGCCGTCGTCGGGCTGGTCGCCACTGCGCGCGACGTGACGGCGCAGAAGGCCGGCGAGGCCCGGCTCGTCGAGGACAAGCAGGCCGCCGAGGCCACGGCTCGCGTCAACAGCGAGTTCCTGGCGACCACGAGCCACGAGGTCCGCACCCTCATGAGCGGCGTCACGGGCATGACGACGCTGCTGCTCGACACCACGCTCAACGACGACCAGCGCGACTTCGTCGAGACCATCCGGACCTCCAGCGCGGCGCTCCTGACCATCGTCAACGATGTCCTGGACCTCTCGAAGATCGACGCCGGGATGCTGGAGCTGGAGTCCCGCTCGGTCGATGTACGGCAGGTGGTGCAGACGTCGATGGGGATGCTCGCCCAGCAGGCCGCCGCCAAGGGGCTCGGGCTGGCGAGCGACATCGACGACACCGTGCCGGCCGTTATCGTCGGCGACGCAACCCGGCTGCGGCAGGTGCTCGTCAACCTGATCACGAACGCCGTCAAGTTCACGGACGAGGGGTCGGTCCGCGTCGGCGTCCAGGCCATCGCCGGGGCGAAGGGGGCGCCGATGCTCGCCTTCTCGGTTCGTGACACGGGCGTCGGGATCGCGCCGGAGCGGGTGCAGGCCGTCTTCGAACCCTACGTCCAGGCCGACGTCTCGACGGCGCGGACGCACGGCGGGACCGGCCTCGGCCTCGCCATCTGCCGCCGTCTCGTCGCGATGATGGGCGGCGAGATGTCGGTCGAGTCGGTCCCAGGCGGGGGCTCCGTCTTCCGCTTTACCGTCGCCCTCCGCATGCCGGACGACACGACGCCGCCTGCCCAGATCGAGCCGGCGGCGCCCGCAGAGATTCGGATGCCCGCCGAACCACCGCCCTCGGCGGAGCCGCCCGCCCCGGCCTTCTCGGAGGCGCTGGTGGAAGCGGCCCGGCCGCAGCCGAGCGCGCCATCGCCCGACCTGCCGTCTCAGAGCAAGGTCATGGCGATGGACTCGATCCTGCCGTCGGCGCGGGTGCTCCTCGTCGAGGACGACCCGGTCATGCAGAAGGTGACCTCGCTCACGCTCCGCCGCCTGGGCTACCGCCCGACCGTCGCGTCCGATGGCGCGAAGGCCGTGGCCGCTGTCCGCCGCGAGCCGTTCGACGTCATCCTCATGGACATCATGATGCCGGTGATGGACGGGTTCGAGGCGACGCGCCAGATCCGGGCGGACCCCGGGCCGCACCCGGCACCGGCCATCGTCGCGCTCACGGCCAACGCTATGAACGGCGACCGCGAGCGGTGCCTCGACGCCGGTTGCGACGACTACCTGACCAAGCCGGTCGCGCCGCGCGAGCTCGCGTCGACCATCGAGCGCGCCATCCGCTCCCGCCAGGTTGCCTGACAGAGACCGTCAGGCCCAGACGGCGACCAGCCCGAGCGTCGCCGTCACCAGGAGCGCGGCATAGAGGCGGTAGTCGCGGGCCCAGCCGGCGTCGGTGCGGGCGAGCGCCGGCGTCCACACGAAGGCCCTCGTCGCCTCCGGCGGGGGCGGCGTCGCCAGGCTGGCGGCGACGAGCGCGGCGGAGGCGACGACGAACAGCAGCGCTGCCACGTAGGGGAAGGGGAGAGCGTGGGGCGCCAGCGTC
>CAYPVZ010000300.1:0-4626 GCA_964414235.1 uncultured Rhodothermales bacterium
AGCTTTCGGGGGGGCAGCGCCAGCGCGTTTGCATCGCACGGGCGCTGGCGGTCGCTGAGGACGTGCTCTCCGTCGCCTAAAACTCGACCATCGGCGTCGCCTGCTCCGGCGGCCCGACCTCGGAGCCGAGGCCGGAGTCGGGCTCGAAAGTCTTGCGCAGCGGGAGGTCCGGCACGAGGAGCGTCAGCACCCAGCCGGCGGCGACGAAGCCAAGCGCGAACGTGTAGACGCGCCGCGTGGCCGAGGCGTAGGCCTGGCGGACCGGCTCGGGCGGCAGACTGGCGGAGGCCGGGGCGTTCTCCGCGACCGGAGCGCCCTCGCCGCGCGGCGTCACCGCGGCGTCCGGTCCGAGCGCCGTCACGAGCGTCAGCGCGAGGACCGCGCCGAGCGTGGCCGTCCCGAAGGCCGCGCCGATCTGGCGGAAGAACTGCGTCGCCGACGTCGCCTGCCCGAGGCGCCGGACGTCGACGGCGTTCTGGACCGCGAGCGGGAACAGCGGCAGCGTCGGGCCGACGCCGAGCCCGCAGACAACCATCAGCCCGATGACCGTCGCGAACGACGTCTCCGTCGAGAGCCGGCTCAGCCCGAAGACACCCGCCAGCAGGACGAGCCCGCCGCCCACCATGAACGCCTTGTAGCGCCCGACGCGCGAGACCAGCTGGCCGCTCACCGTCGCGCCGAAGACGACGCCCATCGAGAGCGGGATGAGCGCCACACCCGCCGCCGTCGCGCTCGTCCCGAGCACGTTGACGAGGTAGAGCGGGAGGAAGACGACGAGCCCGAGGAAGCCGGCCCCGTAGAAGAACAGCGCGCCGACCGACGCCGAGAACACGCGCTGGCGGAACAGGTCGAGGTCGATGAGCGGGTCCGACGTGCGCGACGTCCGCAGGGTGAACAGCGCCATCAGAAGGACGCCGAGCGCCGCCAGCCCGAGCGTCGTCGCACTCGTCCACGGGTAGACGGCCTTGTCGAGTTGGAGCGCCAGCAGCATCGGCACGAGGCCGCCGATGAGGAGCGCGGCCCCGAGCACGTCGAGGCGGCCGTGCTCGACCGGCTCCAGCCGCGGCATCCGCCGGAGCACGACCCACAGCGCGACGGCCCCGATGGGCACGTTGACGTAGAACACCCACCGCCAGCCGGCGACGCCGGGAATCCACCCGTCCGCGTGGTCCGTCAGGAGGCCGCCCAGAACCGGCCCGAGCACGCTCGCGATGCCGAACGCCGCGCCGACGAAGCCCTGATACTTGCCGCGCACGGCCGGCGGGAACAGGTCGGCGATGACGATGAAGGCCATCGCGAAGAGGCCGGCCCCGCCGATGCCCTGGACCGCGCGGAAGAGGATCAGCTGGTTCATCCCGTCGCCCAGGAGCGGGAGCGAGCCGAACTCGCCCGAGAGCCCGCACAGCATGGAGCCGGCCAGGAACAGGCTGATGGCCCAGACCTCAATGGTCCGCCGGCTGGTGATGTCCGCCAGCTTGCCGTAGACGGGCACCATGGCCGTCGAGGCGAGCAGGTAGGCCGTGGCGACCCAGGCGTAGCGCGTGACGCCCTGGAGGTCCTGCACGATGCGCGGGAGCGCCGTCGCGACGATGGTCTGGTCGAGCGCGCCCAGGAACAGCGCCAGCAGGACGGCGAAGAGCGTGAGCGCGCGGTCACGCGGCGAGAGGTCGGCAGCGGGCATGGCGGTCAGGCAGACGTCGCGAGATACCGACGCTTGCGCGTGGATGTCCGCCCGCACGGAAAGCTCACGGCCGCGCGCGGGCGGCGCTCACGCAGGGCGTCCGCCGGCGCGCTAGACGCCTGGTGCCGACGCGAGACCGTCGCCGGTGAGGCCCGCGTCGACCTCGTCGCCGTCGTCATCCTCGGCCAGCCACTCGGCGGCCGGCGACGCGTCCGCCAGCACGACGAGCGTGTCGCCGGCCATCGGCGTGATGTCGGCGTCCTCGGCGAACACGCGGACCTTCTCGCCGCGGATCAGGAAGAGCGGCGTCACCGCGCCCTCGGCGTCGTACTCGTCTTCGAGCGACGTCAGCGTGCGAGCGTCGGTGAGCTGGACGACGTGGATGCGAGCACCGGCGTCGAACCGCTCGTCGAGCGACGTGTACGTCGCGTCGGTGGCGAAGAGGGGGCGCCCGCGGAGGTGGCGCGGAATCTCGGAGGCCGCGTTCGGGACGCCGTTCGGGGCCGCCTCGGCCCGCATCGGGAGCTGGTAGACCTCGTCGGACTCGAAGACCTCCGCGAAGTGGAGCGCGGCCAGCGCGTTGACCTCGTCGTTGGGCGTGACCGCCAGCAGGCGGCCGATGCCGCTCAGGTCGAGGTCGTCCTTGACGCCCTCGGCCAGGATGTTGGCCCGCTGGGCCGGCAGCCCCGCCCGCCGCGACTGGCGGACGTTGGTGGTGTTCGCGTCGATGAGCAGGACGCGGACGCCGAGCTCCTGGAGCGCCGTCGCCACGCGCCGCACCCACGGCTGCGCGCCGACGAATAGGATGCCCTGGGGGTCTGGCAGCGCCAGCCCGAGCCACCGCGCCAGCGGCGAGATCGTCAGCCCGTAGACCGCGCCGGTCCCGACGATGACCAGGAACACGACGGGCACGATGCGCTCGGCCTCGGCCGGGACGAACTCTTCGAGGCGGAACGAGAACAGGCTCGCCACGGCCGCGGCCACGATCCCGCGCGGCGCCAGCCACGCCAGGAACGCCTGCTCCTTCCAGCCCAGGGTGGTCCCGATGCTGCTGGCGGCCACCGCCAGCGGGCGGACCACCAGCATCAGCAACGCGAAGAACAGCAGCGGGCCCGGCGCGAGCATCACCTCGAACGCGCTCGGCTCCAGGCGCGCGCTCAGCACGATGAACAGGAGCGAGATGAGGAGCACCCGCAGGTCCTCCTTGAACTCGACGATGCGGCGGACCGAGACGTAGGGCTGGTTCGCCATGAAGATGCCCAGCAGCGTCGCCTCCAGCAGCCCGGCCTCGTCCTGGAGCGAGTTCGAGAGGGCGAACGCCGCGATCACGACCATCAGCGCGACCGGGTTCTGGAGCCAGTCCGGCACGAGCCGGCGCTGCAGGAGGAGCACCAGCAGCAGGCCCGACATCACGGCCACGCCGACGCCCACGACGATCTCGAACAGGATGCCCCGGACGAGCTCGCCCCACACGGACCCGTGCCCCCCAGCCGGCTCGTGGAGCAGGATGACGGTCTCCAGCACGAGAACCGCCAGGATCGCGCCGATGGGGTCGATGGTGATCCCCTCCCACTTCGCGATGGTCCCGACGCGCCCCGACGGCCGGACGTGGCGGAGCAGCGGAAGGACCACGGTCGGCCCCGTCACCGTCAGCAGCGCGCCGAGGACGACGGCGACCTCCCACGAGAACCCGGCGAGGTAGTGCGCCCCGAGCGCGCCCATCACGCCCGTCACCAGAACGCCGACCGTGATCAGGTTGACGACCGCTCGGCCGACCTCGCGGAACTCGTCGAACCGGAGGGTGAGCCCGCCCTCGAACAGGATGATGCCGACCGCCAGCGAGACGAACGGGAACAGCCACTCGCCCTGGAGCGCGTCCTGCGGGAGAAAGCCCGTGACGGGCCCGGCCAGGAACCCGGCTCCGAGGAGGAGCAGGATCGACGGGAAGCGGGTCCGCCAGGCCAGCCACTGCGCCCCGATCCCCAGGACGACGACGGCGGCAATCGTGACGAGCGGAGTCGGCATGGAGGAAGCGCTGCGAAGGCAGAAGCTACGGACGACGGCGGTTGACCGTCGGCCCGACCCGGCTCGCCGTGAAACCGGCCGCCTCGTGCAACGGCGCAGGCGCTCATCTCGCGCCGGTGGCGATCTGTCGGGCGATTTGGGACCGCGGACGCTCCCGGAACGCCGGCCGCTTTAGGAGCGCGGGACCGGAGCGATACGCAGGAGCCCTCGCCCGGCTTCCTCCGCATGCCCGACGTTCCCGGCCTCCACCCCGCCGCTGCCGGCGCCGTCCTCGACCCGGAGCGGCTGGCGGCGCTCGAGGCGACCCGCCTGCTCGACAGCGGGGCGGAGCCTGAATTCGACAGGCTCACCGCGCTCACCGCCCGCGTCGCCGACGCCCCGGTCTCGCTGGTGGCCCTCATCGACGCCGACCGGTCCTATTTCAAGAGCGAGATCGGGGTGCCCGAGCTCCCGCCCGGCCGGGCGGTTCCGCTCTCGCACTCGCTGTGCCAGCACGTCGTCGGGCAGGGCGCCCCAGTCGTCATCGACGACGCGCGGACGCACCCGCTCGTCCGCGACAACGGCGGCGTGACCGACCTCGGCGTCGGGGCCTACCTGGGCGTGCCCGTCCGGGGCCCCTCGGGCCACGTCCTCGGTTCGCTCTGCGCCATCGACATGGTCCCGCGGCAGTGGACCGATGAGGACCAGACGGCGCTCCAATCGCTCGCGGCCTCGGTCGAGAACGAGATCGCGCTCCGCGCCGAGCTCGAGGTCCGCGAGCAGGCCGAGACCCGCGCCCGCGCCGAGGCCGACGCGCTCGCCGCCGTCGTCGGCGTCAATGCCCAGCTGGCGGCCGAGCTCGACCCGGACCGGCTCGTCCAGTCGGTCATCGACGCCGGGACGCGGATCACCGGCGCCGCCTTCGGCGCCTTCTTCTACAC
>CAYPVZ010000301.1:0-4620 GCA_964414235.1 uncultured Rhodothermales bacterium
CGAGAACGGGTTTCTCGAAGCTAGCCGGATCCACCGGCTCCCGTCGCGTCCCGCTGGCGGCGTGTGCCGCCAGCCGCAGCTAGGGCCGACGCTCCGTCGGCGGCTTCAGCAGCCCGTCGCCGACCTGGCCCTTCTTGCCGAACACGGTGTCGAGCACGTCCTCGCGCGTCAGCAGCGCCGTCAGCCCGGTCACGACGAGCTCGCCGATGAGCCGGCGCGTGGTCCCGAGCCGGAGCACGCTGCGGACCAGGCCCGAGACGGTCTTGAACAGGAGCGGGACGATGAGGAGCGCACCGAGGAAGCCCAGGACGACTTCGAGCAGGGACCGGGTGGAGGAGGACGAGGCCATGAGGGGCGGGCAGAGAGGGGCGGGCTGGTACTCGCCATCCGGGCCCTGCGTTTCCCGCGCGTGGAACGGACCAGGCGGGACCGAGTGTAGGAGCCGTCCCTAGCCCCCTCGTCCCATGGCGAAGTCCAAGAAGTCGAAGGCCCCGGCCGCGACGCTCCCCAAGACGCTCCGCAAGGGCGCATTGCCTTACGCCGTCGAAGACGTCTGGGCCGCCGGCGTCGGCGCTCTCGCCGAGGCGAAGAAGAAGGGCGGCGAGGGCTTCGACGCGCTCGTCTCGCTCGGCTCGTCCGTCGTCGACAAGGGGAGCGATGCGGCGAAGGCCGCGGCCGGGCAGGTCGAGACCGCCGCGTCGAAGCTGGCGGGCACGGCGAAAGGTGTGGCCGGCGACGCCGTCGAAGGCGTGCAGGACCGCCTGGAGGCCGTCGTCGAAGCGGTACTGGCGAAGCTCGGCGTGCCGGGGCGCGACGAGGTGCTCGCGCTCCAGCAGCAGGTCGAGGCGCTCCAGGCGCGGATCGTCGCGCTGGCGGGGCTCGGCGACGCGGCGGCGCTCGCGCTCTACGAGGTCCGTCCGCACGAGCGGGGCTGGGCCGTCCAGAAGGCCGGCGCCGACCGGGCCACGGCCGTCCACGCGGCCAAGAAAGAGGCGCTCCGCGACGCCCGCCAGACGGCCAGGGCGCACGCGCCGTCGCTCCTCACCGTCTACAAGGCCGACGGCACGGTGGGGGAGACCCTCGAGTACGCGGCAGGCGATTAGCCTGCGCTACGCCGCCGCGCTCGTCACGTTGAACTCGGCCGCCAGCGCGGCGAACTCCTCCTCGAACGCCCGCGCGATGGCGTCCGGATCGGCGATGTAGGCCGCGTCGGTCGCCACGCCGACTCGGACCGTTCCGTCCAGGCTGATGATGCTCAGGCCGAGGCCGATGTCGCCGGCCTGGGGCACCCAGAACATGACCGTGGTGATGGGCGCGCCCATCAGATGAAGCGTCTCCTGCGGGCCCGGCACGTTCGTCATCACGCCGCTGGCCTTCTCGGAGAACATCTTGACGACCAGCCGGTGCATCCAGCCGGGCGCCCTGCCGATGGCCTGGAGGATGGCGAAGACGACGGCGGGCTCGGCCGAGTCCTTCGCCGCGTCCATCGTCGCCTTCATCGCGTGGAGTCGGCCCCGCGCCGTCGGCTCGCTCACGGGGAGCTCCACGAACACGAGCGCGAACGAGTTGCCCAGCTCGTGCGCCCGGTCGAGCGGTCGGACGTTGAACGGCGAAGCCACGCGGACCGTCACGTCGTCGACGGGCTGGCCGATGTGCTGGAAGTAGCGTCGGATCGCGCCGCCGGCGGCCGACATCAGCACGTCATTGGCTTTGGCGTCGAGCGCGCGGCCGATGGCCTTGACGTCGTCCAGGGCGATGGGCTCGGTCCACGCCGCACGCTTGACGGGCGACGTCGTGCCCTTGAAGACCGTGTCGGAGTCTGGCCGCATCGCGAGGAGGCCCGCCAGCGCGGCGGTGCCGGAGCCGGCGGCCTTGAGCCGGCTGCCGAGGTGCGAGGGACTGGTCAGCAGGTCAGCCGTCTCGCCGCCCGCGTTCTTCAGCGTCGTCCGGAGTCGTTTGGAGAGGCTCGCCTTCGGCTGGCGGCGTCGATGGACGGGCGCGTTCTCGCCCACGTACTCGTCGACGGCATGGATGAGCACATGCATCAGCGCGATCCCATCGCCGATGACGTGGTGGAGGCGGACGACGAGGGCGCTTCCCATCGCCCCGTGCCCGTCGTCGACGTCGTGGACGAGGTGGATGGTCCAGGGCGAGTGCGCGAACGAGAGTGGGCGGCTCATGAGGTCGCTCACGAGCACTTCCAGCCCGGCTTTGCCGCCCGGCGACGGGAGCGGGACCTCGAACACGTGGCGGTCCAGGTCGAACCGCTCGTCCGGCACCCACCGTGGGCGCGCCGTGGCGACGCCGTCGATCCGCATCGCGAAGCGGTCGAACCGCACGAGCCGCTCCGCCACGAACCGCCGCAGGTCCGCCATCTCCAGCCGCGTGCCGAAGCCCATCACGCCCGTGATGGTCATCGGGTTGGTCGGGCTCTCCATGCGGAGCCAGGCCGCGTCGGGCGAGGAGACCGGGAACGGCTGGGGCGGCATCGGGGCGGGGGCGGGATCCGAGTCTACCGCTCGGGAGCGGTTCCGGGTCCTACCGTTCGCCCTCGGCCACCGCCAGCTGGCCGCACGCCGCGTCGATGTCCTGCCCGCGGCTGCGGCGAACCGTCACGCGCACCTTCCGCCGCACCAGCTCGGCGATGAACGTCTCCAGCGTCGCTTCGTCCGACGAGCGGAAGTCGGTGCCCTCCACGGGGTTGTACATGATCAGGTTGACCTTGCACGGAGCCCAGCTCGCGATGCGCGCGAGGTTGCGCGCGTCCTCGACCGAGTCGTTGACGCCGGCGAACACGCAGTACTCGTAGGTCACGCGGCGCCCCGTCGTCGCGTAGTAGTGGCGGACGGCCGCGCCGAGCGCCTTCAGGTCGGTCTTCTCCGAGCGGTTGACGGGCATGATGGCGCTCCGCTGCGCGTCGGTCGGCGCGTGGAGCGAGATCGCCAGCCCGGCGGCGGGGACGGTGCCGGCGGCCTGGTCGTCGGCGAGCTGGCGGATGCGGCGGGCGAGGCCGACGGTGGAGACGGTGATGCGTTTGGGCGAGAGGCCGAGGCCGGCCGTCAGCAGGTCGAGGCTCTTGGTGACGGCGCCGTAGTTCTGCATCGGCTCGCCCATGCCCATGTAGACCACGTTCGTCACGCCGCGCCCAAACGACTCCTTCGCGATCCGGTCCATGGCCCAGACCTGCTCGGCGATCTGGCCGGCCGTCAGGTTCTCCTGGAACCCCATCAGGCCGGTCGCGCAGAACGAGCACGCCATCGCGCAGCCAACCTGCGACGAGACGCAGACCGTCAGTCGCTTCGCCACGCCGTCGTCGTCGAAGTCGGGGATGAGGACGGTCTCGACGTGGCGGCCGGAGGGCAGGCGGAAGAGGCTCTTGAGCGTCCGGTCGGTGGCCTGCTGGCGGCGGACTTCCATGATCTCGCCCAGCACGGCGCGCGCCGCCAGTCGCTCGCGGAAGCCGGCTGGCAGGTCGGTCATCGCCTCGAACGACGTCGCGCCCTTCTCGTGGACCCACTTCCAGAGCTGGCGCCCCCGGAAGCGCGGCTCGCCCATCTCGACGGCGAGGGCTTCGAGGGCGGGCGCGTCGAGCGCGCGAAGGTCGGGGCGGGGCGTCTCCATGCGGTAAGAAACGGCGACAGAGCGTCCGTTCGAATGCGTCCGCGCCCAACGGACCGTGAAGCGGCGGCGGGCAGAGCGTGAATCCCGGCTACCTTTCGGTCATTGCCGCTTCCTCGACCCCATGCGCTGCTTCGTCTTCGCTCTCGCCGCCGTCCCAATTCTCGCGCTCGCCCAGCCGGCCGATCCGTTCCCGGTCACGTTCCTGCCCGGCGGTGCGAGCGCCGAAGGGTGTTCCGCGCAGTGGGCCACGACGTCCGACATCCGCGCCTACTCGGCCCCGACGACGGCCAGCCGGCACATCCGGACCATCGAAGGAAACCGCCGGATCGACGCCAACGACTACTCGGAATCGCTGACGGCCGTCCTTCGGCCCGGCCTCGTGCGTGCCCGCCGGCCGGTCGACTTCAACGGGCTCCAGGTCGGCTCCGGTCGCTCCGAGTCCATCCGGCTGGCGCTGAACGACGAACTGGAGGTGCTGGGCTCGGCCGGCGAGGAGTCGGTCTACTTCACGTTCGGGACGTCGGTCTACACCGGCGTCGTGCCGGGCTACTACGGGGGCGAGGGCGTCGAGGTGGTCCGCCGGCCCATCGCCGAGGTGTGGGTCCGCCTCATCGAGCACGGGCCGGAGCGGCCGGCCTCGTGGGTCAACACGGCCGAGGCAGGCATGGTGCCGCGCGATGCGTTCTGCCAGTAGTCAGGCGACGATCAGCAGGGCCGCGTAGCGCGCCACGCGGAGCCCGGCGACGAGGGGCACGAACGCCGCCAGCCGCACGCCCGCGACGCCAGCCGCCAGCGTCAGCGGGTCGCCGATGACCGGGAGCCAGGACAGCAGCAGCGCCGGGAGGCCGAACCGTTCGGTCCACCGCAGCGCGGCCCGGCCAGAGCGCGAGGCGGCGAGCTTGCCCTCGACCCACGGCCGCGCGCCCCGCCCGAGGGCGTAGTTGGCGAGGCACCCGGTCGTGTTTCCGATGCTCGCCCAGACGAGCGCCACGACGGGGT
>CAYPVZ010000302.1:0-4606 GCA_964414235.1 uncultured Rhodothermales bacterium
GCGACGGGCCGCTCGCCGGTGAGCGCCGCCAGCGCGAGCGCGCCCTGGAGCGCCGGGATGGTCAGCGGGAACGAGGCGGCTTCCAGACGTGGCGCGGCGGTCCAGCGACCGTCGGCGAGGAGCACGGCCACGCCGGTCGGCATCCCGGAGTAAGGGACGTGCGAGCGGGCGGCGACGGCCTGGGCGTGGGCGCGGAGTCGGTCTGGCATGGAGCGCCAAGGTTACGCCCGTCGGCTGAGGCCGTGCGTCTCCCCGGATTTGCTGCGTCGGAGGCTGTAGTTTGGTTCAGCACCGACGCGGGGGCGTGGTGAAACCGGTAAACACAACGAGCTTAAACCTCGTCGCCTCACGGCTTGCGGGTTCGAGTCCCGCCGTCCCCACTTCCATGGCCGATCCGGCACGAGGAGTCCATCTCAGGAGGATTCGGGCAGTTTGAGAAGACGCGAACTGATCGTGGAGGAAGGGCTGAGGTCATCCTCGGCGTACTCCCGTATCATCTACGGATCTTTCGGCAGGATGACGCGCCGGAAGCGAGAGTCCACCACATTCGCTGCCCTATGGAGCCGACTCCTCAGCGCCGGCGCCGCCATCATGTCCGTCTCCGAGATCTTCACCCCATCGACGCGGTTCGCGTCCTCTGGTGGAAGACGGGTTTAACCCCAACCGCAAAGGTGCGGCACCGCCGTTTCGTGGAGAGCATCCAGGACGGTCGGGGACGCGTGGAGAGCCTACGAATCGCCCGGAGCTGCGTGGCCTGAGCCGCGTGTGGCGCCGGGCTGGCGAGCCGGTACGCCCGTCCGCTCGTCAGCCGCCCCAGTCGGAGCGGTAGAGCGACGGGAACGCGCGCTCCAACTCGCTCACCTTCGGCGCGTCGTTGCGCACGATGTAGGCCTGGTCCGGGTGGTGGCGCATGTAGTCCTGGTGGTAGTCCTCGGCCGGGTAGAAGCGGTCGAGGGCCACGATCTCGGTGACGATGGGGCGGCGGCCAAAGGTGCCGGACCGTGCCAGGCGGTCGATGGCGGACTGGGCGGCGCGGCTCTGGGCGTCGGTCCGGTAGAAAACGGCCGACCGGTACTGCGTGCCGCGGTCCGGTCCCTGGCGGTTGAGTTGGGTCGGGTCGTGGGCGACCTGGAAGAAGATGCTCAGGAGCTGGTCGTAGCTCACCTGCGCCGGATCGAAGACGACGCGGACGGCCTCGGCGTGGCCCGTCCGGCCCGAGCTCACCTGCCGGTAGGTGGGCGAGGTCACGGCGCCGCCGGTGTAGCCCGAGGTCGCCGACTCGACGCCGCGGACGTGTTCGTAGACGCCCTCGATGCCCCAGAAGCAGCCGCCGGCGAACACGGCGGTCTCACGCGTCGGGGGCGGGGAGGCGAGCGCGCTCGGGAGCCCGAGGAGCGTGGCAAGGAGGACCGTCGAAAGGCGAGGCATGGGGGCGTCCGCGGTGGCAGGGGGCAACGCGGCAGACGCGTCGTCCGTGCGAACCGCTTACGCGCTGGCGGTCGCCATCGCCAGCGGGGCGCTGCTGCCACGGGGCGGGCGGCGCCTGCCGTTATTTTGGGCGGACAAGGAATCCGAACCCCGTGGCCGAGCAGAACGACCTCTTCCTCAGCGACTCCGAGCGGAAGCGCCAGCACCAGACGCCGCTCATGCGGCAGTACTGGAAGATCAAGGACCGCCATCCCGGCGCGCTCCTCCTCTTCCGCATGGGCGACTTCTACGAGACGTTCGAAGACGACGCCGTCGTCGTCGCCGACGTGCTCGGGATCACGCTCACCAAGCGGGGCAACGGGGCGGCCGAGGACACGCCGCTGGCGGGCTTTCCGCACCACGCGCTCGACCAGTACCTCCCGAAGCTCGTCCAGGCCGGCCACCGCGTCGCCGTCTGCGAGCAGCTGGAGGACCCGAAGTACGCCCGCAAGATCGTCAAGCGCGGCGTCGTCGAGGTCGTCACGCCGGGCGTCGCCTTCCGCGACCCGCTGCTGGACGCGAAGCGCTCGACGTTCCTGGCCGCCGTCGCGTGGGGCGAGGGGCGCGACAAGCACACCGTCGGCGTGGCGTTCGCCGACGCCTCGACGGGCGAGTTCTTCCTGACCGAGGCGCCGGTCGAGCGGCTGGGCTCGCTGCTCCAGACCATCGCGCCGGCCGAGGTCGTCGTCGACAAGCGCAAGGTGGAGACGCTGCGCGAGGCGATGCGGGCGGTGCAGGGCGGCGAGGCGCCGTTCGCCATCACGAAGGAAGAGGACTGGGTCTTCGGCCTCGACTTCGCGACCGAAACGCTCCTCCGCCACTTCCAGACGCACAGCCTGAAGGGCTTCGGGGTCGACGACATGACGGCGGGTGTGACGGCGGCGGGCGCGGCGCTGTACTACCTCGGCGAGACCCAGAAGGGGCGGATCCCGCACGTTCGGCGCCTCCAGCGCTACCGCGCCGAGGACCACATCGCGCTCGACCCGGCCACGAAGCGCAACCTCGAACTGGTCGCCTCCATGCAGGACGGCCGCCGCGACGGTTCGCTCGTCGGCGTTCTCGACGCCACGCTGACGCCGATGGGAGGGAGGCTCGTGCGACAGTGGCTCGTTCGCCCGCTCCGCGACGTCGGCCGCATCCGCCAGCGGCTCGACGCGGTCGAGGCTTTCGTCACGTCGCCGCGCCTGCGGCGGTCGCTCCGCGAGGAGCTGCGCCACGTGGGGGACCTCGAACGGCTCTGCGGCAAGGTCTGCACCGGGCGCGCCACGCCGCGCGACCTCGTGGCGCTCGGGCAGACGCTCCGCCGCGTGCCGCCCATCCAGGCGCTCCTAGACAACGAGACGGCCGGGCTGCTCGACCGCCTCCGCCAGCGGCTGGCGGCGTGCGAGGACACGGCCGGCGCCGTCGAGACGGCGCTCGTCGACGAGCCCCCGGCGCAGATGCAGAACGGCGGCTACATCCGCCCGGGTCACGATGCGGAGCTCGACCGGTTGCGCGAGGTCGCCGGGAGCGGCAAGTCGTACCTGACCGAGCTCCAGGCGCGCGAGGCGAAGCGGACCGGCATTACGAGCCTCAAGGTGGGCTACAACAAGGTCTTCGGCTACTACCTCGAAGTCTCCAACGCGCACAAGGACAAGGCGCCGGCCGAGTGGACCCGGAAGCAGACGCTGACCGGTGCCGAGCGCTACATCACGCCCGAGCTCAAGGAGTACGAGGAGACGATCCTGACGGCACAGGAGAAGATCGTCGAGATCGAGGCCCGGCTGTTCGACGGCCTCCGCCAGTCGGTAGCGGAGGCCGTCGAGCCGATCCAGCAGAACGCGCGGGCGCTGGCGGCGCTCGACGTGGTCGCCAGCTTCGCCGAGGTCGCCGAGCGCAACGGCTACGTCCGACCCGAGGTGGACGACTCGGCGGTGTTGGAGATTGACGAGGGCCGCCACCCGGTCGTCGAGAAGCTGCTGCCGGCGGGCGAGGCGTTCATTCCGAACTCCGTCCGGCTGGCGGCGCCCGTGGGCGACGAGGCGGCGGTGGCGGACGAGGCCGGTCAGATCCTGCTCATCACCGGCCCCAACATGGCCGGCAAGAGCGTCGTGCTCCGGCAGACGGCGCTCGTCGTGCTCCTCGCGCAGGTCGGCTGCTTCGTGCCCGCCGCGCGCGCGCGCGTCGGCGTGGTCGATGCGCTGTTCACGCGCGTCGGCGCCAGCGACAACCTGGCGGCGGGCGAGTCGACGTTCCTCGTCGAGATGAACGAGACGGCCAACATCCTCAACAACGCGACGGCGCGCTCGCTCATCCTTCTGGACGAGGTGGGGCGGGGGACGTCCACGTTCGACGGCCTCTCCCTCGCGTGGGCCATCGTCGAGCACCTCCACGAGACGGCCGCCAGCGCGGCGCGGACGCTCTTCGCCACACACTACCACGAGCTCGACGCGCTCAGCCAGCGGCTCGCGCGCGTCAAGAGCTTCTCCGTGCGCGTCCGCGAACACGAGGGCCGCGTCGTCTTCCTGCGGACGCTCGTGCCGGGCGGCGCCGACCACAGCTACGGCATCGAGGTGGCACGGATGGCCGGGCTCCCGTCGTCGGTCGTCGACCGTGCCAAGGCCGTCCTCCGCCATCTCGAAGCGCACGATGTCGCGGCCGAGGTCGGCGTCCGGGGAGAGCCGGCGGGGGACGGGATGCCGCTCGTGGGGCGGCCGAGCGTCGGCGCCCTGCCCGAGCCCTCGGTCGCGCCTGTCGCGCTGGCGGCGCCCGACCCCGTGGCGACGGAGGTGATGGACCGCTTGCTGGACCTCGAACCGGACCGGATGACGCCGATCGAGGCGCTCATGGCGCTGGCGGATCTCAAGAGGGTTGCGGACGGGTAACGGCGGCTGTTCGGTGAAATCCCGGTGGGCTGGGAGCCTGGGGGCGGTTTTGCCGTTGATTGCCGCCTCACCCACCCCGCATCACCCATGCGCGCATTCATTCTTTCCCTCGCCCTCGCGGCCCCGTTCGCTCTCGCCGGCTGCCAGTCGGAGCAGGCTGACGCCATCGAAGATCAGGGCGACGCCATCGAGGAGGCCTACGACGAGCAGGCCGACATCGTCGACGAGACCATCGAGGACACCGCTGCTCCTGGCGATTCGGCCGACGTCATCGG
>CAYPVZ010000303.1:0-4580 GCA_964414235.1 uncultured Rhodothermales bacterium
CTTCTTGATGGCGCGCTCGAACCCGACCCTGGCTTCGCCTGCGTCCTTGACCTGTCGCGCCGCGATAGCAATGTCAGCCCCTTGCCAGGTGTACGCCGACGCCGCGAGATCACGAAGCTCGTCGGATGGATCCTCGCTCGCCTCGAACGCCGCGATGACCCGGTCATACTCACCTGCCGCCAGCGCGACACGGAGGTCTGTGAGATCGTCGGCCGCCTGCTCGTCCGCGCTGGCGGGTGCCGCGTCCGACGCAGCAGCGGCACGCACCTTTGCTCGTGCCTGCTCAAGCAGTTTCCCGGTTCGGTTCTCCTCGCTCTGCGGATGGTCCGGGACAATCTGCTCATACCTCTCCATCAGATGGCCGAAGGGATCTTCGACCAGAGCTGGAGGGAAGCAGTCGAGGCGCGCCGCCAGTCGAATGAAGAACGAGTCGGCGTCGTAGCCCCGGACGTAGTACCGCGACTCATCCTCGCTCAGAAACCCGTCCAGGTGCCGAGGCGGCTCGTCCTTCGTGTGGCTCACCCAGTACAGCCCCCCGTCGAACGACTGTTTCTTCAGGAGGTCGCGGAACAGGGGGTCGTTCTCGCCGCTGTACCCGACCACGATCCACGGTCGCAAGCCCGCGGCCTCGTTAATCACCGGCCCGAGCGTCCTCGCGTGGCGCTCGCACTCTTTCTCCCGGTTGAGAAGGCGGAATCCGGTCCGCTGCCCGTGGAGGTAGTACACGGCCGGCGTGCTCACGTTGTTGGGTTTGAAGCCCGTCGCCGTCGCGAAGTCGTAGACCGCCGGGTAGCGGTTGAGTAGCGCACATGCCTGCACGACCAGCGGGTCGAAGTTCGGTGTCAGCACCCGCGTCACGTAGCCTGCGCGCACCAGTCCCGCCAGCGCGATGTGAGCCCAGTTGATACGCGCTTGGTCGATGGCGTCGCCCAGCACCTGCTGCCGCTGCGCGGCGGTCAGTTGGCCCATCAGGGCTTGATAGCCGGTGTCGCCCCGGTCCTCCGCTCGTGCGTACTTCTCGGGGAACCGGTCCTTGATGAGGCCGCAGAACCCCCCAGCCAGCGGGATCCCGGCCGACTTCGATGCCCCGGCACCGATCAGTACCGTCACCCCCTGGTGGGCCTTCGCGTCATCGATGTCTTCTTTGATGTCGTCGATGTTGCGTTCGTAATCGAGAGCCATAGGGGGGCACGTCCGAGTGTGTACGCCAGTCTACCACTGCTTCGGGACTGCCACGCCTCAGGCCCGCCTCTGCGCCGAGGCGGGTTCAACCGCCCTCCCCGGCCGTTCAACGGGCGTCCCCGGCTGTTCAAGAGGCCTCCCAGGCACTTCAAACGGCGTCCCCGGCTGTTCAACAGGGCTCCCCGGCTGTTCAAAGGGCGTCCCCGGCACTTCAAGAGGTCTCCCCGGCTGTTCAGGAGGCGTCCCCGGCTGTTCAAACGGGCTCCCCGGCTGTTCAAGCGACGTCCCCGGCACTTCAAGCAGCCCCACTGGCGGTTCACGTGAGGTCGCCAGCGGGGCGGGGCGCGTGTCCGGGGCGTGGGGCCATCCCGCATGGAGGGGGCGAGTGGCTTCATGGTCTTGTTTGGGAGCATCCGGAGCCCTACACTTCTGCTGCCCCAGTCGCGCAGGTGCCGTACTCCGTCTCACCAGACCCCCGCCCTCATGCCCAACTGGTCCCGCTCTCCCATCCCGACGCTCGTCCAGGACGCCCGTCGGCTCTACACCAACGCCAAGGGAGACCCCGAGATCGTCGCGCTCCTCGACGTCTACAAGCTGACCGCCGCCCAGCTCGACGAGGGGCTCGCCCTCCTCGCCGCCGTCGAGGCCGCCTCCGGAACCCTCGGCGGCGAGACCATCGACGCGTCGCAGGCCACGGGGACCGTCCAGCAGGCGACCACCGGCGTCGACGGGACCTTCACCGAGGACCGGGAGCTGGCCCGGACGGTCTACCGCCGGGGCACGCAGGAGTACGAGGCGCTCGGGCTGGCCGGCGAGCCCCCCGCCGCGCGCGCCGCGCTGCTCGGGGCGGCCAGGGACTTCTACACGGCCCTCCAGAACCGCCCGGCCCTCATCGACCCCCTCCCGCTCCTCACGCCCGAACTCGTCGCCGAGCGGCTGGAAGCCGTCCGCATCGCCGAGAAGGCCGACACCAAGCAGGCCGACGAGGGCGGCGACGTCGAGGTGGCCTCCGAAGGCAAGAAAACCGCCGTGGCCTCGCTCCGGACGCACGCCTCGAAGACGGCGCGCATCGCCAAGAAGGCGCTCAAGGACAAGCCCCAGCTGCGCGAGAAGCTCGGCCTGCTGGAGCGCTCCTAGGCCTTGTGCGGAAACTCCCGCGAGGGCGTCATCCTGAGCGGAGCGAAGGATCTCAACTCGAACCGGATGGCTCCTCGGAACCTCCTACGCACGATTGCTCCTGCGGCGTTGAGATCCTTCGCTGGCGCTCAGGATGACAGAAGCGACTTTTCGCACAGAGCCTAGCTCGCCTGCCCGCTCTGCGTGCGGCCTCTGTTTTGCCCCAAGGAGTCCCCCCACCTCATCCGAGGAGGGGGACGTGATCTGGGAAGGGAGACGCTCGGAGCGGGGGCCCGGTCGTCGTGCTGGGCCGGTCGAGGCAGGGCGGCGTGACGGCCGGGGATGTGGCTTCCGGTAGAGAGGAAGGACCCCAGTGGTCCGTCCTTTCCATCCCCCACACTCATGCCCCGTTCCCTCTCCGTCCTCGCCCTCGCGCTCCTCGCGACGGGCTGCGCCCAGCTCCAGGACGCCTCCCAGTCCATCCTCAACGCCATCCCCTCCGGCCAGACCGACTACAAGACGGCCCAGGGCCAGACGGTCCACTTCCCGCTCGGGGCCGTCGCCTTCGCCGACCGGCTGGTGAGCTTCCGCCCCACCCGGCAGCTCAGTGACGCCAACACGCGCGCCGAGAACACCCTCGGGCCGCCGGACTGCGGCGGCGACTGCGCCGTCGCCCTCACCAGCGGCGGCGTGCTCGTGGTCGAGTTCACCAACAACACCCTCTACGATGGCCCCGGCGACGACCTCGCCATCTTCGAGGTCGGCCCCGACGTGGAGGCCACGCGCGTCGAGATCTCGGTGGACGGCCGCCAGTACGTCGACCTCGGCACGGTGCGCGGGGCCTCGTCGACGCTCGACATCGGCGGGCGCGGCCCGCAGGGCGCCCGCTACCGCTTCGTCCGCCTCACCGACGACCCGGACCAGGGCGACACCGGCGGCTCGACGCCGGGCGCGGACATCGACGCCATCGGGGCCATCCACGCCGAGCGCCGGTAGCGACGCGCGGCTCCCCCCATCCCGGCGCCGGGGCGGGGGGAGCGGGCGCGGTCAGCGGCCGGCCTCGAACTCGGCCGCCAGCAGGTCGTGGTTGAGCATGGCGCCGGCCATCGTCCCGCTCGCGGCGGCCTGGATGACGGACTGGAAGGCGACGGCGAGGTCACCCGCGGCGTAGACGCCGGGCACGGGCGTCCGGCCCCCCATGTCGGCCTCGACGCGGCCCGCGGGGGTGATGGGGCAGCCGAGGCGGTGCGGGAGGTCGCTGCGGAGCTCCTGGGCGGGGCGGAGGAAGAGGCCGGCGCGCGGAACCGTCTCGCCGCCCTGGAGCACGACGGCGTCGAGGTGGCCGTCGGTGCCCACGAGCCGCTCGACGGTCTCCTCGCGGAGGACGACGCGGTTGCGGTCGAGCCGCTGGCGGGCGTCGTCGTCGAGGCCGGCGGGGCCGTCGGTGAAGAGGACGAGGTCGTCGGTCCAGCCGCGGATGAGCTGGGCGAAGTGGAGGGCCTCGTCGCCGCGCGCGTAGATCGCCAGCGGGCGGCCGGCGACCTCCCAGCCGTGGCAGTAGGGGCAGTGGAAGACGCCGGTGCCCCACAGCTCTTGGAAGCCCGGCACGTCCGGGAGCACGTCGCGCACGCCGGTCGCGAGGACCACGCCGCGGGCCTCGACGCGCTCGCCGCCCGCGAACGTGACGGCGACGCCGCCGTCGGTCGTCTCGGCGTCGACAGCCCACTCGGGGCGGATGGCGACGTCGTAGGGCGCGAGCTGGTCGAGGCCGATCCGGACGAGGTCAGCCGGGGGCGTGCCGTCGCGCGTGAATACGTTGTGGGCGGCCTCGGCGGGGGCGTTGCGGGGCGGCCCGTCGGTGGCGAGGACGACGCGGCGGCGGGAGCGGCCGAGCGCGAGCGCGGCGCTGAGGCCGGCCGCGCCGCCGCCGATGACGAGGGCGTCGACGGAGGGGAGAGGCATCGGAGAGCATCGGGGTGAGGCTTTCCGACGGCCGCCGGCTTGGGAGTCTTACGGGGCGCTACCCGGCCGCGCCGGCGCGGAAGTGCTCGGCGAGCGTGCGCCGGCCGAGCGCGGGGGCGACGAGGTCCCGGCCCATCATGGCGAGGAAGAACTCGGCCGGGCCCGCCCACCGGCCGGGCAGCCAGCGGGTCGCCGCCAGCGCGCCGCGCCGCACGGCGTCGGGGAGGTGCGCCACGCGGGCGGGGCGCTGGAGCGCGTCGAACGCCAGCCGGGCGATGGCCTCGTGGGTCAGCACGTCCGGCCCGCCGGCCGGCACCTCC
>CAYPVZ010000304.1:0-4573 GCA_964414235.1 uncultured Rhodothermales bacterium
GCCTCCTCCCCTCCCAGCCCGCCGAGTCCGACGAGGACGGCGGCACGCGCACGCGGCTCTACAACTTCGTGGAGCGCCGCCGGCTGGCCGGCCGCGTGGCCGACCTCGACGTCGAGACCATCCGGCCCAACCCGTATCAGCCGCGGAAGGACTTCGACGAGGCTGCGCTCGACGAGCTGGCGGCGTCGGTCTCCCAACTCGGCATCATCCAGCCGCTCACGGTCCGCGCCCTCGGCGACGGGCACTACGAGCTGATCTCGGGCGAGCGCCGGCTGCGCGCGTCGCGTCGGGCTGGGCTCAAGCGGGTCCCGGCCTACGTCCGCGAGGCCGACACGGAGGCCATGCTGGAGATGGCGATCGTCGAGAACGTCCAGCGCGAGGACCTCAACCCGGTCGAGGTCGCCCTCGGCTACCAGCGGCTGATGGAGGAGGTCGGGCTGACGCAGGAGGACGTGGCTGAGAAGGTCGGCAAGAGCCGACCGACGGTCGCGAATGCGCTCCGTCTGCTGAAGCTGCCGCCGCGCGTGCAGGCGTCGCTCCGCGAGGGCACGCTCTCGTCCGGCCACGCCCGCGCGCTGGTCGGCGTCGAGGACGAGGACGCACTGATCGACCTTCACCGGGCGATCCTCGACGAGGGCCTCTCCGTCCGCGAGGTCGAGCGCCGAACGAAGGCGCTACGCGAGCCGACGCCGGCTCCCGCTCCGGCGCCGCGCGAGCCCAAGGCCGAGGTGATCTCAGAGCGCGACCGACTCCAGGTGGAGGCGCTGCAGGACCGCCTCCGCGAGCACGTCGCCAGCCGCGTCCAGGTCAAGCATCGCGCCGACGGTGGAGGAACCATCGAGATCGCGTACTACTCGGCCGACGACCTGGAGCGCGTGACGGGCCGGCTCCTCGGCGAGTAGCGCGTGCCCCGGCTCGCCACGGCGGTCCTGGCCACGTTGGCGCTCGCAGCCGCCGCCTCGGCCCAGCCCCTCGACTCGCTGGCGACACCGCGCGTGCTGGCGGACACCGCGCAGGCCTCGGCCCGGACGCCGCGCGGGGCGGTCACGAGGGCCCTCCTCCTGCCCGGCCTCGGCCAGCTCTACAACCGCCAGCCTGTCAAAGCAGTCGTCGCGACGGCCCTTGTGACTGGCGCCGTCGTCTACGCCGTCGACCGTCAGCGCCTGTACCTCCGGTACCGCCGGGCGGCCGTCTACGCCGGCTGCGTCCAGGATCCGGACTCGGACGAGGACCGGGTCGCGCTCTGCACCGAGGTTGCGCCAGCCTATGCCGACGAGTGGGAGTCGCTCGGCTCGGCCAGCTTCGCCAGCCTCCGGCCTGTGCGCGACCGTGCGCGCGGCCAGCGCGACGTGAGCTTCCTGCTGGTCGGCGTGGCCTATGCGCTGCAGGCGCTCGACGCCTACGTCGCGGCTGAGCTGGCGGGGTTCGACGTGAGCGACGACCTGGCCATCCGCATCGATGCCGGGCCGGGCTCCCCCTCGGTCGCTCTCCGCCTGCGTCTTCCTTAAGGCGAGGACGGACTGGGCGATAGGCCAGGGAGCTTCCGCTCCGTTGATGCGCTTCGCCTTCGTCCTTTTCCTCCTCCCCGCCGTCGCTGTCGCCCAGCAGCAGTCCGCGCCGATCGAACGCGTCGAGCCGACGCCGATCGACTCGCTCCG
Organism: uncultured Rhodothermales bacterium; assembly: GCA_964414235.1. Taxonomy (GTDB): domain Bacteria; phylum Bacteroidota; class Rhodothermia; order Rhodothermales; family Rubricoccaceae; genus Rubrivirga. The sequence goes on from CAYPVZ010000304.1 coordinate 1,659, forward strand.
CATCGACAGCGCTGCCGCCGCCCGAGCCGAGCCCGTGCCAGCCCCGACACGACGGTCTCTCGCGTTTCGCCAGACCATAGAGCGCGCGGCCACGCCCGTCCTCCACGTCTTCGGCCCGACATCGCTCCGTGTGACGCTTCCCGCCGGCTGGGAGGGACCGACAGCCGCCATGGAGGTCCAGCTGCCCGGGTATGCTCTCTACACATTCATCAACGACACGCCCGGCCATCCCCTCCGCGGCGCGACGCTCCGGATCGAGCGTGTGCTCGGGCTGAACGAGTTCGACCGCAACCGGTGGATGCACGGGCAGACGACCTACGGCTATCACGGCACCCGGCCTATCGGGCCAATTACGGCGCCCCGCCCCGGCTTCGGCGTGGAGGTGGAGGGCCGCGGGACGGGTGGAGCCGTCGTGTTCACGCAGGCGGCCGGGGCCGTGTGGTCTCTCCAGATCGAAGCGCCGACGGCGCTCTGGGGGCGCCAGCGGGCCGCGCTGCTGGCGGTGTTCACGGGCGTAACACTTCCCTAGAAGGCGTTTTCGCGCACAACCTTAGAGCGGAAGGGCTTACATGTAGCACACGTGCATCCAATGGTGTAGGTTTGATGAACGGCATCCTGCCGCCCCTCACCTTCCCCTACCCCTATGCGCGTTTCTACTCTCGTATGCGCTGCCGCTCTTCTGGCATCGACCGCAGCGGCGCAACCCAAGGTTCGCTCGCACGACGAAAGCCTCAAGCCCAAGCATGAGGCAACGGCCCTCCTACCCGGCTCCGAGACGCTGACCGTCCGCCCTCTTGTCGCCGGTCTCCTCGGCGGTGGGCTCTCGGAAGACTTTGAAGGGGTGGCTGACGGGGGCATCCCCTCTGGCTGGACCCGCTTCGAAGCCGGCTCCGGGCTCACTCAACAGTGGGGCGTCCTGTCCCTCAACACGGAAACCTCAGCCGGCATTATTCGGGTTGTCCGCTCGCGCTACGAGGTCGTCGCCTCCGGGCAGGCCATCGACTACCTCGTAACTCCGCAGGTCGCCATCGGGACCGGCTGGCGGCTCCGGGCACGGCTCGCCGAGCAGTACACCGACGGAGAATACGGGTCGCAGTACGAAGTCCGTCTCTCGACGGGCGCGGGCTCCTCCGCCTCCGACTTCTCCATCGTTCTGGGGACGTACGCCGAGGCCGATCTCCCATCGGCTGTCGCGGAAGGCTTGCTCGACGTGTCCTTCGACCTCTCGGCCTACGAGGGGCAAAGCGTGTACATCGCCTTTGTGCACACCAACGCCAACGGCGACAACTTCATCGTCGACGATGTCGTCATCGAGCCCACGCCGGCGGGACCCGTCATCGCCGTAGGGCCAGCCTCCATTGCCTTCGGAGACGTGCTCAATGGGGAGACCGCGACGGAGACCGTCACGATCTCCAACACGGGGGGCGCCGACCTCACGATCTCGTCGATTACCGTTGCCGGCGCCAGCTTCACCCTCGACCAGACCGGTACAGCCACGACGGTCGCACCGAATGGATCGACCACGTTCGACGTCACATTCTCCCCCACAGCCGACGGCGAGTATTCCGGCACCGTAACCGTCGCCAGCGACGCTCCAGGCTCACCGACGGAGATCACGCTGAGCGGCGCGGGCGTCACGCCACCGGCCAACGACGACATGGCCAGTGCCACCGAGATCTCCGGGCCCGGTACGTACACGGGGTCGAACGCCTTCGCTACCGTCGAAGCCGAGGAGCCGGCCCCGTCGTGCAACCCCGACTTCCAGGGAGCCTCGGTGTGGTGGGCCTACACGGCCACGCGGACCGGCTCCCTGTCGCTCGACTTCAGCAGTTCCTCGTACGACACGGTCGTCTCGCTCCACGAGATGGACGGAAACGAGATTGCCTGCGACGACGATGGAGGCACGACCCTGTTCACCTCCCGCATCCTGGGCGCGCCGATTACAGACGGCACGACGTACCTGATCCGCGTGGCTGGGTACACCGACCCAGACGCAGGCACCACCGAGCAAGGCGACATCTCGTTCACGGCCATCGAAGCCGACGCCTATGTCACGACGACGGCCTCCGGCTCCATCACCACGGCGCCGACCTTCAGCCGGCCTCAGGCCGATGGTGACGGGACGGCAGGCTCGTGCGAAGCTACGGAGGCCGGCTACGGCTATGACATGGCGCCCCTCACGGTCGACGAGACGGGGACCTACCAGATCACCGTCGAGTGGGACGATCCGCTAGACGGATACCTCCTCCTCTATGAAGGCACCTTCGGCCCGGGCAGTCCCTGCGTGGGCCTGATCGGTCGGAACGACGACCAGTTCCTCTTCGACGGATCCTCGTCGGCCCTCACGGCCACTCTCACGGCCGGTGCACCGTATGTCCTCGTCTTCACATCGTTCGATCCGAATGAGACGGGGACCTACAACCTCTCGATCTTCGGCCCTGGCGCCGTGGGGTTCGAGACGGCTGCCGAGGAAACGCCCGAGACCACCACGCGTGTTCTCGGCAACGCCCACCCGAACCCTACGGCTGTCGACGTCCGGTTCTCGATGTCGCTGGCCACCGCGGAGTCGGTCCGTCTGACGGTCCACGACCTGCTCGGCCGCGAGGTGGCCGTGCTCCACGATGGCCCGTTGGCGACTGGTGAGACCATCGTAACGGCCTCGATGGCCGGCCTCCCGGCTGGCCGCTACCTGGTCCGCGCTGTCGGCGAGACGTTTGCCGAGACGCGGTCCCTGACGGTCGTGCGCTAGGCGCGCGACCGGCACGGAGCTGTGGCGCCCCGGCCTCGTTGCGAGGTCGGGGCGCTCGCACGTCGGGACGACGCACAAAAAAAGGGGCGTGCCGATGTGGCACGCCCCCAGGAAGGCAAGCGAGATCGCTTAGTTCGAGCAGATCGATCGGAGCACCCGGCGGCGC
>CAYPVZ010000305.1:0-4570 GCA_964414235.1 uncultured Rhodothermales bacterium
GTCGCGGCCGTCGAGGACGGGTTCTCCCAGGTCCGGATCGCGATGTCGTCCTACGCGGCGCAGCAGGCCATCGAGAGCGGCGAGCAGGTCGTCGTCGGCGTCAACCGGTTTGCGACGGACGAGACGGCCGACGTCGAACTACTCCGGGTGTCGGACGCGATCCGCGAGCAGCAGGCCGCGCGCCTCCACGCGCTCCGCCAGTCGCGCGACGCGGCGCGCTGGAGTGCGGCGATGGACGCGGTCGAGTCGGCCGCGCGCGGCGACGAGAACGTCGTGCCGCGCGTGCTGGACGCCGTCGAGGCCGAGGCGACTGTGGGGGAGATCGCCGGCCGGCTCCGCGAGGTCTGGGGCGAGTACGAGGGCTGAGCCTCTCGCCTCGGATCAGAGGTCGAGTCCGAGCCGGCGGAACGTCGACGGCGGCTCGTAGTGGGCCTCGAACGTGCCGCTGGCGGCGCCCGTCACGCGTGCACCCGGCCGGTCCACGCGGAGGCCTTCGGCGTCGAACCGGTACGTCCCCGTCAGGAAGCCGTAGGGGTCGACGCGCGTGATCGCCAGCGTCCCGCCGGTGCCGGAGAGGACGGCCCCGACTGCGTCGAGCGGGTCATCCGCTTCGTCGACGCGGGCGATGGTCGCTGCCACGGCCGTCACAGGGTCCGCCTGGACGGCATAGGCCCCGACGCCGGGGCGCTCGCCGGGCCTCCGGAAGAGGACGTAGTCGTAGGCCTCGTCGTCGCTGTCGAAGAGGTCGCCCACGAACAGGCCGATCACGAACTCCGCGCCGCGGTCGGTCTCGACGACCGTGTAGACGGCTTCACCTTCGACGTCGCGGGCTTCGGCGCCGATGGTCGTGCGGCCCTCGAACGCGCCGAGGAGGCTGCTTTCGGCATCGCAGCCGGCGAGGAGGACGAGGAGGAACGGGAGCAGGCGGCGCGTCATGGCAGGAAGGCGGCGCCGGGGGGATGCGAGTAACCTACAGAGACCCCGGACCGTAGGGCCCGCTCGTCTCGTCTCGTTCCCGCGCCCCCTTGCATTCCATGACTCCTGCGCTCCGTCTCGATAACGTGACCAAGCGGTACGGTCAAACGACCGCCGTCGATCGTGTCTCGTTCACGGCCGAGCCCGGCCGGCTCTTCGGTCTGCTCGGCCCCAACGGCGCGGGCAAGACCTCCACCATCCGGATGGTGACCTACATCACCACGCCGGACGAAGGGGCGGTCACGCTGGGCGGCGAGCCCGTCGGGCCGGCGACGCAGGAGCGGATGGGCTACCTCCCCGAGGAGCGCGGGCTCTACCGCAAGCTGAAGGTCGGCGAGCAACTCGTCTATCTCGCCCAGCTCAAGGGCATGGCCGAGCGCGATGCGAAGGCGTCGGTGGGTCGCTGGCTGGAGCGCTTCGACGCCACGACGTGGGCGGACAAGCGGACCGAGGAGCTCTCGAAGGGCATGCAGCAGAAGGTCCAGTTCATCGCGACCGTCGTCCACGACCCGGCCCTCGTCATCCTTGACGAGCCGTTCTCCGGGCTGGACCCGATCAACGCCGACCTCCTCGTCGAGGTCATCTCCGAGATGCGCGACGCCGGGCGCGTGGTGCTCTTCGCCAGCCACCGGATGGAGTCGGTCGAGGCGCTCTGCGACGACCTCTGCCTGATGGCCGGCGGGCGCGTGGTGCTCCAGGGCGGGCTCCGCGAGGTCAAGCGCCGGTTCGGCCGCGACACCGTCTCGGTCGCCTACTCCGGTGACGGCGGCTGGATCGACCGGCTGGCGGAGGCCGCCGCCGTCCGCGTCCTCAGCCGCGCCGACGGTCTCGTCTCGGTCCGGCTGGCGGACGGCACGGCGCCGCGCGAGGTCCTCGACGCGGCGATCGCCGGGACCAACGAGGTCGACCGCTTCGAGGTCCACGAGCCGCCGCTCGCCGACATCTTCCGCCAGGCCGTCGCCAGCGCCGGCGTGCCGGCCACCGACGCCTGAGCCCGCGCCCTTCTGCATTCCGACCGATGAACAAGACCCTCCTCATCGCCAAGAGCGAGTACCTCCGCCGGCTCCGCTCGAAGTGGTTCCTCGTCGCGACGCTGCTCGTGCCCGTCCTCGGGCTGGCCGTCTTCCTCGTGCCCATCCTCGCCTTCTCGAACGACGACGTGGCGCACGTGGCGCTCATCGACGAGACCGGCCAGCTGGCGGCCCCGCTCGCCGAGGCCGTCGGCGACGCCATCGAGCTCGACGTGGCCGAGGTGCCGCTCGATACGCTCCGGCGGCGGGTGCTCGACGGCGACGTCGATGGCGCGCTCGTGCTCCCCGCCGGCCTCGTGCGCGGCGCCGACGTGGCGACGTACTACGCCAAGGGCGGGCTCGATTCGAACGGGACGCTGCGGGCGGCCGTAGCCGAGGCCGTCCGGCGGGCTCGCGCGGAGGCGGCCGGCGCCAGCCCCTCGGCGGTCGCCGCGTTCCGCTCGGACGTTCCGTTCACGCGCGTGACCGTCAGCGAGGACGGCGATGGCGGCGACGACGCCGTCGGGCGGTTCATCGTCGCCAACTTCCTCAGCCTGCTCAGCTACATCGCGATCCTGATCTACGGGATGCTCGTGATGCGCGGCGTGATCGAGGAGAAGGCGAACCGGATCGTCGAGGTCATCGCGTCGTCCGTCCGCCCGTTCCAGCTCATGATGGGCAAGGTGCTCGGCATCGGCACAGTCGGGCTGACGCAGTTCGTGGTCTGGGCGGGGCTGATGTACGGGCTGAGCCGGGCCGTCGAGCCGCTGCTCGTGTCGCTGGCGCCGGCGGGCGCCCCACCGCCGTCGGCCATCCCGTTCGATTTTGACATGGCCGCGCGCGTGCTCACGCCGGGACTCCTCGTGGCCTTCGTGTTCTTCTTCGTCGGCGGCTACCTGCTCTATTCGAGCCTGTTCGCAGCCGTCGGGAGCGCCGTCGACCAGGAGGCGGACGCGCAGAGCCTCCAGCTTCCGGTCATCCTCCCGATCATGCTGCCGATGCTCTTTCTGTCGGTGGTGGCGAACGACCCGGACAGCACGCTCGCGCTCGTGACGTCGCTCTTCCCGCTGACGTCGCCCATCCTGATGGTGGTCCGGATGGCCGTGACCGACGTGCCTGTCTGGCAGGTGCTCCTGTCGATGGTGCTGCTGGTGGCCTCCTTCGTCGGCGTCATCGCGCTGGCGTCGCGGATCTACCGCGTCGGCATCCTGATGTACGGCAAGAAGGCGACGCTCGGCGACCTCTGGCGCTGGCTCCGGACGGCGTAGCGTGCGCGCCGCTGGCGACGTCCGCCAGCGGCGCGGTCAGAGGCCGGACGACACGACGGGCGCCTCGTCCGCCGTCTGCCACGGCAGCTCGGGCCACCAGCGCTCGGCGGCCGGCGGCGCGGCCACGTCGACGCTCTGGCCGGGGCGCGGCAGGGCGATGGGCACGCCGGCGGACTCGGCCGCGACGAGCACGCGCTCGGCCGGCTCCGTCCACCCGTGGAAGGCGAGGTTGAACGTGCCCCAGTGGACCGGCACCATCAGCCCGCCGCGGGCGTCCTGCACGGCGCGGACGGCCTGCTCCGGGCCGAGGTGGACGTCGGCCCAGTCGGCGTTGTAGGCGCCGCACTCGGCGAGCGTCGCGTCGAACGGTCCGAGGCGCTCGCCGACCTCGGCGAAGGCGGGCTGGAAGCCGCCGTCGCCTGTGGCGTAGAGCCGATGGTCGGTTCCGAGGAAGGCCCAGCCGCACCAGAGCGTCCGGTTGCGGTCGTCCAGGAAGCGGCCCGAGAAGTGGCGCGCGGGCGTAGAGACGAGGCGGATTCCCCCGGCCGTCGTCTCTTCCCACCAGTCGTGCTCCGTGATCCGCTCCGGCGGCACGCCCCAGCGCTCCAGGTGCGCCCCGACGCCGAGCGGCGTCACCCAGCGCGTCACGCGCGCCGCCAGCTGGCGGATCGTCTGGTAGTCGAGGTGGTCGTAGTGGTCGTGCGTGAGGACGACGGCGTCGAGGTCGGGGAGCTCGTCGAGCGGGAGCGGGGCGTCGAAGAAGCGCGCGACGCCGAAGAGCGGGCCCGGCGAGGCGTTTCGGCTGAAGACCGGGTCGATGAGGAAGCGCCGGCCCTCGATCTCGACCAGCGTCGTGCCGTGGCCGAGCCACGTCAGGCGGAGGTCCTGCGGCACCTCGAAGTCGGCCCGCACGCGGGCGACGGTGGGGACCGGCTCGGCCGGCTGGCGGAGCGTGCGGTTGCCGAAGATGAACTCCCAGATGGTGGCCGCGCTGCCGGCCGAGCGCATCGGGAGCGCGTTCTGGAAGGCCGAGCCAGTCCACTGCGGCGAGCGGCGCATCCGCTCCAGGCGGGCGCCCTCGGGCGCGGCGCCGAAGACGGCGGGGCGGAGGGCGGGGCCGACACCGTGCCGGGGACGGGGGCGGCCGGACCGCGAGGGGGCGGCGGGGCGCCCGCGGGCGTCACCGGGGGAGGCGTGGCCCCCGGCGGCCGGCTCTACGGGATCCTGTCCGTCGCCGAGCGACTCTTGGACTACGACACGCTGACGGCGGCCGTCTCCGGAGTGGACACCTCGGCCGTGGCCACGGGTGTCTATAAG
>CAYPVZ010000306.1:0-4568 GCA_964414235.1 uncultured Rhodothermales bacterium
GGAGGTCGCGCGTGGCGGCAGGTGGGTCGAGTGCCGGCTCGGGCGCCACCGCGCGTGCCCCGCTGGCGCCGGCCGCCGCCAGCGCGGCGAGGAGGAGGAGGGGAGAGGGAGCCATGCGGCGACAACGGCTGCCCGGCCCCCGTGTTCTGCAGCGCTAGCTTCTCCGGTGTCCTCCCACCTGCCCGTGCCTACCCGTCTCGTCGCCGACCACCTCTCGATGCGGTTCGGGCGGCGGCGGCTGTTCGACGATCTCTCGGTGGCCGTCGAGCCCGGCGCGCCGCTGGGGATCGTCGGGTCGAACGGGTCGGGCAAGTCGACGCTCCTCCTCCTCTTCGCCGGCCTGCTGGCGCCGACAGGGGGGGCCGTCCGGCTGGAGGTCGATGGCCGGGCGGTCGCTCCGGCCGACGTGCCGCGCTCGGTCGGCTACGTGGCCCCGGCGCTGGACCTCTACGACGCGCTCTCGGCTCGTGAGACGCTCGCCTTTCTGGCGAAGGCCCGTGCGCTCCCCGGGGCCGCCGCGCGCATTGACGCCACGCTCGCCCGCGTCGGGCTGGCGGCCCGCGCCGACGACGCCGTGGGCACGTTCTCGACCGGCATGCGCCAGCGCCTCAAGCTGGCGACGGCGCTGCTGCACGACCCGCCGGTCCTCCTCCTCGACGAGCCGGGCGCCACGCTCGACGCCGCTGGCCGTACCCTCACGGAGTCGCTGGTGGCGGACGCCTCGCGCGTGGTGGTGCTGGCGACGAACGACCCGGCGGAGGCTGCGCTCTGCCCGCGCCGCGTGGAACTGATGACGGGCTAGGTGTGCGGGGCACGGTGGTGGGAGCAACGGGCGTCGCCATTGACGTCTCCCCGCTCCCGGCCGAGGCTGAGCGCGTCGAGGGCGAGACGGTCGCCGCCACCCGGCGCCTCCCCGTTGATCGACCGCCCGTGAGCGTCGGCGGGGCCGTGTTAGCCGCGGACGCCGCCGGAGCGGCGGGGCGGGGCCGTGTACGCCGGCTCGCCGACGGGCGAGAGGGCGCCGGCCTCGTCGACGACGTAGACGGCGGCGTAGCCCCAGCGCGTGGCGCGCTGGGCCGCGACCTCGGCCTCTGGCCCGACGAAGGCGAGCGGCGTGCCGAGATCGGCCGGGAGGTCCTCGACGGCCATCGTGTCGGCGGCGACGCGGAGGGCGAAGCGGATGCCCGGCGTCTCCTCGCTGACGTCGACCACGAGCCCGCCGGCCTCGACGAGAGCGTCGAGTGTCTCGGCGCCGCCCCACTGGACGGTCTCCGCCACGTCCGCCTCGGCAAGGACGGGGCCGGCGAGTGCGAAGAGGGCGTCGCCCGAGTCCGGCGCGCCGCGCCCGCGCACGGCGCCCTCGCCGTCGACGACGACCGCCAGCGGGGCGCCGTCGTAGCCGAAGGCCTCGGCGGCGGCGTCCTGGGCGCCATCGACCGTCACCGCGACGACCGTCGCGCCGGCGGCCTGGAGGTCGTCGAGCGCGTCCGCCAGCGCGGCCCAGGCGTCGGCGTCGTCGGCCTGCGCGAACTGGAGCAGGACCGGGCGCCCGGCCAGCGCCGCGAGGTCGACCGGGCCGTCGGAGGTGGGGAGCACGACCTCCGGCGCGAGGGTGCGCGTCGGCGCCGGGATGGCGTCGGCGGACGGCGGTCGGTCGGTGCAGGCCGCGAGGCCGACGGCGAGGACGAGGAGGGCGGGGCGGGGGAGCACCGGCAGAGCGAGAGACAGAATCGAAACGGAAGGGTGGGTCAGGCGGCCTGGGCGGCCTCGCGGAGCGACGGGAGACGGATGGCGCCGTGGCTCTTGACGTCGACGGCCTCGCCGTCGCGGATGAGGATGGCCTGGGGCGTCTCGTGCTGGACGTGGAGCTGCTCGGCGAGGTAGCTCGACACGTCGCGGGCGTACTGCACGACGACGGCGTAGAGCGGCGGGTCCGCGTCGCCCTCCAGGCCGACGAACTCCATCTGGCCGCGCGCCGAGATGGGGCACGCGATGGAGTGCTTGAGGAGGTAGACCGGCGCGTCGTGCGAGGCCGCCAGCATGGCGTCTGCGTCGGCGCGGGTGACGAGTTCCTGGACCTTCGCCATCGTGCTCGGGGTTCGAGGGGGGCCGTACCTTTGGCGCCGCCCATCGGCGCCGATCCAACCCGCGCCGCAAGGTACGGAGCACGCGGCGGCGCGGCGCCCCTCATCCTTAGGAAAATCCCCGACCCTGATGGCCGAAACCGCCACCGAAGCGCCCACCACGGGCGCCGAAGACGTCCGCTGGGACCTCGCCGACCTCTACGCGACGGAGGCCGACCTCAACGCCGATCTGGCGGCCGTCGAGGCCGAGGCCGGCACGCTCGCTGAGCGCTACCGCGGGCGGGTCGCCGACCTCGACGCGGGCGCGCTCGCCACAGCCCTCGCTGAGCTGGCGGACCTCCACGACCGCGCGGGCCGGGCCTACACCTACGCCTACCTCGCCTGGAGCACCGACACCGAGGACCCGACGCGCGGCGCGCTCCTCCAGCGCGTCCAGGAGGCCTACACCCGCATCGGGCAGCACCTGCTCTTCTTCGACGTCGAGTGGGCCGCCGTCGAGCCCGACCGGGCCCGCCAGCTGACCGAGAGCGACGAGATGGCGCCCTACCGCCACCACCTCGAACTGAAGACCGCCGCGCGCGAGCACGTCCTGACCGAGCCCGAGGAGAAGATCCTCGCGGAGAAGGCGATCACCGGCTGGAGCGCCTGGAACCGGTTCTTCGACGAGACGCTCGGTGCGGCGCGGTTCACCGTGCGCGGCGAGGCGCTGCCGCTCCAGCAGGCCACGGCCAAGCTCCACGACGCCGACCGCGCACTCCGCCGCGACGTCCACGCCGCCGTGACCGACGGGCTGGCGACGCTCCAGCGCCCGCTGTCGTTCGTGTTCAACACGATCCTGGCGGACAAGGCGTCGAGCGACCGGCTCCGGGGCTACGACTCGTGGATCGCCAGCCGCAACGAGTCCAACGAGATCGACGCCGCGAGCGTGGACGCGCTCGTCGAGGCCGTGACGGGCCGCTACGACCTCGTCGCGCGGTTCTACCGCCTCAAGCGCGCCCTCCTCGGCCTCGACGAACTGTTCGACTACGACCGCTACGCGCCGACGGGCGAGGCGGAGACGTTCGTGACGTGGGACGAGGCGAGGGCGTCGGTCACGGCGGCCTATGCCGGCTTCGACCCCGAGATGGGTGAGATCGTGGACCGGTTCTTCGAGGGCCGCTGGATCGACGCGCCGCCGGACGCGGGCAAGCGGGGTGGGGCGTTTTCGCATGGGGCCGTGCCGAGCGCGCACCCCTACATCCTGATGAACTACACGGGCCAACTCCGCGACGTCCAGACGCTGGCGCACGAGCTGGGCCACGGCGTCCACCAGTACCTCAGCCGCGACCAGGGCGTCTACCACGCCGACACGCCGCTGACGACGGCCGAGACGGCCTCGGTCTTCGGCGAGATGCTGACGTTCCAGCGCATGATCGGCGCCATCGAGAGCCCGAAGGACCGGCTGGCGCTGCTCGTCGAGAAGATCGACGACACGATGGCGACGGTCTTCCGGCAGGTGACCATGAACCGCTTCGAGGCGCGGATCCACGCCCACCGCCGCGAGCGCGGCGAGCTGACCGTGGACGACTTCGCCGACCACTGGATGAGCACCCAGACTGCCATGTATGGCGACTCGGTGACGCTGACCGACGGCTACCGGCGGTGGTGGAGCTACATCCCGCACTTCGTCCACACGCCGGGCTACGTCTACGCCTACGCCTTCGGCGAGCTGCTCGTGCTGGCGCTCTACGCGCGCTACCAGGCCGAGGGCCCGGGCTTCGCCGCGCGCTACCGCCAGCTGCTGGCCTCCGGCGGCTCGGACTGGCCGCACGTCCTCGTCGGCCGCCTCGGCATCGACCTGAAGGACCCCGAGTTCTGGGACCGCGGGCTCGACGCCGTCGAGGTGCTCGTCGCCGAGGCCGAGGCGCTGGCGGCGTCGGGGCGCGAGGGCTGAGGCGGCGCGTGCACGGGGCGGCGCCTTCTCGTTGCCCCACACGCCTATCGAGATATCCACACCGCCGGGAGGCGCCGTCTCCCGGCGGTATGTTGACGAGGGCGTCTGTCCCCCCATGCCCTCCACCACCTACGTCGCCCGGCGCCCGGGGCCGTTCTCGGCGCTCGTGCAGGCCGCTACCCTCGGCGGGCTCCGCATGGAGCCGCTGCCGCCCGTCCGCGCGCTCGACCGGTTCTACGACACCGACGACGGGGGGCTGCTCCGCGAGGGGCTGGCGCTGCGCGTCCGCGAGCAGGGTGGCCAGCGGACGGTCGGGCTCCGCGCGCTCGACGGGCCGCGCGCGCTGCCGGCCGACGTGGAACTGCTCGGGACTGACGAGGGCCGTCTCGAGGGGCCGCTCGACCTCCCGCCGGGCCCGCTCGCCACGGCCGTCCGCACCATCGCGGGGGGCGACCCGCTCCGGCCGCTCCTGTCGCTCCGCCAGTACCGCACGCCGCGCGTGGCCTACGACGGAGCCACGCCCCTCGGCGTCCTCTCGTTCGACGTCGTCG
>CAYPVZ010000307.1:0-4567 GCA_964414235.1 uncultured Rhodothermales bacterium
TCATGGCCGCCATCGTCGACGCGCGGCCGCGGTGGCTCAGCGAACACCCGGAGCTCATGAAGAAGGTGAGCGCGCTCTGGGAGCACCCCGGCCGCACGGCGCGCATGCAGCAGCTGCGCAAGCACGGCGTGTTTGAGCGCCGCGAGGCGTCGATGCTCGCGCAGCTCGTCCTCTCCTACGTCGACGCCACCGCCGAGGCCGACGACGGCGACGACCTGCCGTCCGAGAACACCGAGTCCTCGTCCGACGACGAGTTCGACTGGGACGAGTTCTTGAACGCGCCCGACGACCTCTACGGCTACAAGGCGCAGGTGGACCACTCGGCCGAGGAGGACGACCGCGAGACGCCCATGCCGGCGATGTCGTCGCTGGCGGAGGGCCTCCGCGACCAGGTCGGGCTGCTCGACCTGACCGAGACCGAGGAGCTCATCGCCGACCAGATCATCGGCTCCATCGACGAGGACGGCTACCTCCGCCGGCCCATCGAGTCGATCCTCGACGACGTCATGTTCAACTTCGGCGTCGTCATCGAGGAGGCCGACGTCGAGCGCGTGCTCCGCCGGATCCAGCGGCTCGACCCCGTCGGCATCGCCGCGCGCGACCTCCGCGAGTGCCTCCTCGTCCAGCTCGACATGATGGGCGACGAGGTCGACGGCCGCGAGAACGCCATCGACATGCTCCGGGACTGCTACAAGCCGTTCACGATGAAGCACTTCGATGCCATCCAGCGCAAGCTGGGCATCGACGAGTACGACCTGAAGGAGGCCTACGACCTCGTCCGCAGCCTCGACCCGAAGCCCGGCGAGGGCGACTTCGCGACGCAGACCAACTACATCACGCCCGACTTCACCGTCGAGCGCGACGGCGACGACTTCCGGATCTCGCTCAACGGCCGCAACGCGCCCGAGCTCCGCGTCAACCGGCACTACCGGGACATGTGGAACCGGCTCTCGACCCAGACGGACAAGGGCAACGCCGAGGCCCGCGAGACCAAGGACTTCCTGAAGTCCCGCATGGAGAGCGCCCGGTGGTTCATCTCGTCCATCGAGCAGCGCCGCAACACGCTGCTCCGGGTGATGGAGGCCCTCCTCCAGTACCAGCACGAGTTCTTCGAGCACGGCGAGGGCCACCTCCGCCCGATGATCCTCAAGGACATCGCGGACATCATCAAGATGGACATCTCGACGGTGAGCCGCGTCGTCAACGGCAAGTACGTCCAGACCGAGTACGGCGTCTACGAGCTGAAGTACTTCTTCTCGGAGGGCATCACGGGCGAGGACGGCGAGGAGGTCTCGAACAAGGAGGTCAAGGCGCTGCTGGAGCGCATCATCTCGGAGGAGGACAAGGCGCACCCGCACAGCGACCAGACGCTGGCGGACCTGCTCAAGGGCGAGGGCTACCCCATCGCCCGACGGACGGTGACGAAGTACCGCGAGCAGTCTGGCATCCCCGTGGCCCGGCTCCGCCGCCAGATCGTCCTGACGTAGCGATCCGGTCCCGCTGTTTCGGCGTTCCCGCGCCATGCCCGTCCGCACCCCTGACGACGTCCGCGTGGCCGTCGACCTCGCGCTCGCCCGGCTCGGCCCCGACGCGGCGGCCGAGGCGCCCCGCCAGCTGGCCATCGCGCTCGCGCTGGCGGAGGGCCTGACGGCCGAGGAGGCGCTCGCACGGTGCGGCGTTGACCTGCCCCCGCGACGGCCCGGCCCGGCCCTCGTCGCGTTCGTCCTGGTTCCGCCGACGTCCGTCTTCCGGTGGAAGGGCGTCGTCTATCGGAAGGTGTCGTCGCGCGTCTCGCGCGACCTCGTGCCGGGCGCCCCCAATGCGTTCGCCGTCGAGACCGGCGAAGCCGCTTACTTCCTGCCGACGCAGCGGGTGGAGCGGATCCCGGTCGGACGCCGGGCGGCCTGACGGACGGGTAGGTCCTTTGGGAGGGGAAAATGAGTGCGTAATGAGGCCGAGTGTAAGGCGGGTCTCGCCTATGTTTGGGGCTCACCCCTCTTGCGGCCCATGTCCTCTCGGTGCCTGATTCCGTTCTTGGTCCACGAGACCGCGCCCGCTGACGCTCTCCACGTCAACGCTCGACCCCTCCCCAGATCCGGCAAGCGGATGGGATCTGGCCCCATCCGAGGGAGGACCCTACGTCGGATGGCGCCTCACGGTGTACGGTCTCGTTTCGGTAGGTCTATAGGGCTGGCGATGTTGCTCGTCGGTGCCGCTGGCTGCCAGCAGTGGGGCGGCACGTCGGTGTCGCCCGGGGAGGAGTCGTCTGCGAACTCGGCCGAGGTCATCAGCCCCGTGAAGCCCATGCCGGCACGCGTCGATACCGAGAACGAGGGCCTGATGCTGCGCACGGGGCCGAGCGAAAAGGACGGCGTGCTGGCGAAGATGCTTCCTGATGATGTCGTCGCGGTCGACAGCTGCAAGATTGGCACGCCCCGTCGCCGCTGGTGCCGTGTGACGTACGGAGGCATCACAGGCTGGGCCTACGACCAGTACCTCGCCCTCGGAGAACCGGAGGAAGACACCGAGAGTGCGCTCGAACAGGCGTTCGCAAGAGCAGAACCTATCAATCGACCGGCGTACTTGGACGGATCGCAGGTCGCCGCCCTCCGTGTACACGAGCGCCCCTACAAGGAAGACGGGAGCCGGGAGGCGCTCCACCCGAGTGCCCGAATCCGGATTCTCCGATGCCTGGAGCATGGCGACGGTCTCGGAGGCGGGGAACCGATCACGGGGCGGTGGTGCTTCATCACGGCGAGGGAGAACCAGCGGTCGCTTTCGGGCTGGGTCTCGGACGCCGCGCTCACCTGGTGACGCTCACGACGCGGCGTCGTCTGGCACCGCCAGCGCAGCGCGGACGGCGTCGGGCAGGGGCGCCGGCCGGCCGGTCGCGCGGCTCACCCAGACGACGGTCGCGTCGACGCGGCAGACCGGCTCACCGTCCTCGCCCTCGACCGTCATCACGCCGTCGAGGCGGAACGAGGTGGTCCCGACGTGGCCGACGTGGACGGCGACGAGCAGCGTGGCCGGGTAGACGACGGGCCGCCGGTACTCGGCCTGGAGCGCGACGACGAGCGGGCCGCCGTCGGCCGCCGCCGTCCAGTCCGGCCCGAGCGCGTCGAGGACTTCGACGCGGGCCTGCTCGGCGTAGCGCACGAACGTGACGTTGTTGACGTGGCCGAGCGCGTCCATGTCGCCCCAGCGGACCGGGACGCGGGCGACGTGGAGCGGCGGGCCAGCGGGATCGGGCGAGGGCATCGGGCGCGAGGAGGGGCAGAGCGGACGCCACCCCGTCTGCCGTCGTTCCGCTCGCCAGCCGGGCCGTCGGCTCCCGGACGTGGGATCGAGCGGCCGGCGCTGGCGGTATCCTCCCGTCCCCCTCTGCCTCCTCCATGGACATCCTCTCCGCCTCGGACGCCCCGGCCGCCGTCGGTCCCTACAGCCACGCCGTCCGCACCGGCGATCTCCTGTTCTGCTCGGGCCAGGTGCCCCTCGACCCCGAGGCCGGCGTCCTCGTTGGCGACGACGTGGCCGCGCAGACGACGCAGGTCTTCGCCAACATCCGCGCGGTGCTGGCGGCGGCCGGCGCCAGCCTGTCGGACGTGGTCAAGACGACCGTCTTCCTCTCGACCATGGACGACTTCCAGGCCATGAACGCGGTCTATGCCGAGGCCTTCGGCGACCACCGGCCGGCGCGCTCGACCATCGCCGTGGCCGGCCTGCCGCTGGGCGCGCTCGTCGAGATCGAAGTGATCGCGGCGGTCTAGGTGGACGAGGTCCGGCCCTTCTTCGAGAACTACGCGCGGGCGTTCGCGGCGTACGACGCCGAGGTCATCAGCGCGTGCTTCGTCGTGCCCTGCCTGTTCGTCCGCGACGGGCAGACCGAGGCCGTCGCCGACGCGGCCGGTCTCGGCGCCAGCGTCGCGTCGCTGCTCGACCTCCACCGGGCGTGGGACGTCCAGACGGTCGAGCCCGGCGAGGTGACGCTGCTGGAGTCCGGCCCGGGCCACGCCGTCGCCCGTGTCGACTGGCGGCTGGGCCGGGCCAGGAGCCGTCTGACGTGGGCCTACGCGACGACCTACACGCTCGTCCCGGCCGAGGGCGGCTGGCGCATCGCCGTCGCCGTCACCCACGACGCGCCGTTTTGATGACCACGGTCGGCGTCACGGGTGGCATCGGGAGCGGCAAGTCGGCCTTCGTGGCGCGGCTGGCGGCGCACGACGGCGTCCGCGTGATCCGCGCCGACGACCTCGCCAAGCGGCTCATGGCCGAGCACCCCGGGCTCCGGCGCCAGCTCGTCGAGCGGTTCGGCGCCGGGACGTACGACGCGGCCGGCGCGCTGGACCGTGCCCGCCTGGCCGCCCGCGTCTTCGCCGACGAGGCCGAGCTGGCGGCGCTCAACGCCATCGTGCACCCGGCCGTGGGCGAGGCGCTGGGCGAGGCCGTCGAGCAGGCTCGCGCCGAGGGCGTTCGCGTGCTCGTCTACGAGAACGCGCTGCTCGTCGAGACCGGCGGGGCGGAGGTCGTCGATCTCGTCGTGCTCGTCGATGCGCCCGTGGAGGTGCGG
>CAYPVZ010000308.1:0-4558 GCA_964414235.1 uncultured Rhodothermales bacterium
CTCCGGCAACTCGGCCACGCGGGTGCCGTGAACGTCGGCGGGTTCGAGGCGTTGGCGCGGGCCGGGGCCGAGACGGCGTAGGCGCCGCCCGAGCTTCCCGAGGCGTTCACGCCCGCACCGCGTCGGCGCGCGCGGGGCGTCGTAGCCTGCGGCATATCCCGCTGGCGGACGCCGCCAGCCGCGCGCCATGGAACTCGACGTCCTGACGCTCAGCCGAACCCAGTTCGCGCTGACGATCATGTTCCACTACCTCTTCCCGCCGCTCACGATCGGGCTGAGCGCGGTGATGGTGGGGCTGGAGGGGGCCTACCTGCGGACGAAGGACCCGGCCTTCGAGCGCGCCGCCCGGTTCTGGACCAAGGTCTTCGCCGTCAACTTCGCGATGGGCGTGGCGACGGGCATCGTGATGGAGTTCGAGTTCGGCACCAACTGGGCCTACTACTCGCGCTACGTCGGCGACGTGTTCGGGAGCGCGCTGGCGGCCGAGGGCATCTTCGCCTTCTTCCTGGAGAGCGGCTTCCTGGCCGTGCTCGTGTTCGGGTGGGACCGCGTCGGGCCGAAGATGCACCTGTTCGCGACCGTCATGGTCTTCTTCGGCGGCCTGTTCTCGTCCGTCTGGATCGTCATCGCCAACTCGTGGATGCAGACGCCGGCCGGCTTCGAGGTGGTCGACCACCCGATGGGCGCGCGCGCCGAGATCGTCGACTTCTGGGCGATGGTGTTCAACCCGTCGTCCGTGCCGCGTCTGCTCCACGTGTGGACCGGCTCGTTCATCCTGGGCGCCTTCTTCGTGCTCTCGATCTCGGCGTGGTACCTCCTCAAGGGCCGCCACACCGACTTCGCCCAGCGCTCGTTCAAGGGCGCCCTGATCCTGGCGACCGCCGCCAGCCTGTGCGCCCTCGCCACCGGCCACCTCGGCGCCGACGTCGTCGCCGAGCACCAGCCGGCCAAGCTGGCGGCCTTCGAGGGGCACTACGAAACGGGCCCCGGGACGCTCTTCGCGATCGGCTGGACCGATCCCGAGGCGCGCGAGACGGTCGGCTTCGGCCTGCCCGGCGGCCTGTCGTTCCTGACACACTGGGATTTTTCGGCGCCGGTCACGGGCCTCAACGACATCCCCGAGGAAGACTGGCCCAACGTCGTCCTCGTGTTCCAGACCTACCACGCGATGGTCGGCCTCGGGATGTTCTTCATCGGCCTCACCCTGCTGTCGTGCCTCTTCTGGTGGCGCGGGACGCTGTTCGAAAAGCGCTGGCTGCTCTGGGTCTACGTGGTCGCCGTCCTCGGCGCCTACGCCGCCAACCAGCTCGGCTGGGTGAGCGCCGAGGCCGGCCGCCAGCCGTGGATCGTCTACGACCTGCTGCGCACCGAGGACGCCCTGAGCGAGAGCGTGACGGCGCCCATGGTGCTGTCGTCCATCGTGATGTTCGGGATCGTCTACGCGCTCCTCTTCGCCGTCTGGGTGTTCGTGCTCAACGGCAAGATCCAGCACGGCCCCGAGGGCCCGGTCCCGCACGACGGCGACGACACCGACGCCGACGACCTGCTGGATGTCGCCGCTCGCCGCGCCGACCCGGCCCGCGGCTACTCGATGTCCGCCGCCCACGGCCCGTCCTTCGACCCCGACCAGGAAGGCTGACCGCCCCGCTGGCGGCGACCGCCAGCGCGCCCGACCCCACTCGCCATGGACTTCCAAACGCTCTGGTTCCTCCTCCTCGGCGCGCTGCTCTTCGGCTACGCCGTGCTCGACGGGTTCGACTTCGGCGTCGGCATCCTGCACCTGCTCGTGGCGAAGACGGACGAGGAGCGCCGCGTCACGATGAACTCCATCGGGCCGCTGTGGGACGGCAACGAGGTCTGGCTCGTGACGTTCGGCGGAGCGCTCTTCGCGGCCTTCCCCGTGGCCTACGCGAGCGTGTTCTCGGGCTTCTACGTCCCGTTCATGCTGCTGCTCACGGCGCTCATCTTCCGGGGCGTCGCGCTGGAGTTCCGGAGCAAGCGGCCCGGCAAGGCGTGGCGGGGCGCGTTCGACGTCGCGTTCTCGCTGGCGAGCCTCCTGTGCGCGCTGCTGATGGGGACGGCCGTCGGGGCGGCGCTGTGGGGCGTGCCTATCGGCGCGCGCGGGATCTGGCAGGGCGGCGTGTTCGACGTCGTCACGCCGTACAGCCTGCTCGTCGGGGCGCTGGCGGTCGCGCTGTTCGCGATGCACGGGGCGATCTACCTCCACCTCAAGACCGAGGGCGCGCTCCACGACCGGCTCGTCGGGTGGATGTGGCGGACGTTCGGCGTGTTCATGGCGCTCTACGTGCTCACCACCATCGTCACGCTCGTCGCTCGGCCCGAGGTCGTCCGGCATTTCGAGGTATGGCCGGCGGCGTGGGCCGTCGTCGGGGCGAACGTGCTCGCCGTGGCCAACATCCCGCGGATGATCTACAAGGGCAAGCCGTTCGGCGCCTTCCTCTCGTCCGTCGCCACCATTGGGGCCCTTGTCGCGCTCTTCGGCGTCGCGCTCTTTCCAAACCTCGTCGTCTCCAGCCTCGACCCGGCCTACACGCTCACGCTCTCGGACGCCGCCAGCAGCGAGGCCACGCTCCGCACGATGGCGCTCATCGCAGCCATCGGGATGCCGCTCGTGGTGACGTACACGGCCGTCGTGTACTGGACCTTCCGGGGCAAGGTGAGGCTCGGCGAGTTCTCGTACTGATGGCCGCGTGGCTCGCCCGCTGGCGGTCGTGGCGGGCGTCGCCCGCAGGGCGGCGGTGGAGCGCCGTCGCGTATTGGGGGACGCTCGCCGTGCTCATCGCCCTCGTCGTCCGGCGCTACCTGCCGGATTATGACCTGCCCGACCTCGGACCGGCGCCCGTCCTGGAGTACGCGACGCTCGACGGCGGCACCGCGCGACTGGCAGACGCGGCTGGCCACGTCGCCGTCGTCAATGTCTGGGCCACGTGGTGCCCGCCGTGCGTGGTCGAGACGCCGGGGTTCGTGGATCTCAGCCGCGAGTTCGAGGGCGACGTTCGGTTCTTCGGCGTCTCTGTGGACGACGACCTCGCGGCGGTCCGGGCGTTCGTCGCGACGCACGACGTGCCGTACCCGATTCTCGTCGGTCCCAACCGCGCCGGGCCGCCGCTCGACGCGCCGATGCTGCCGGCGACGCTCGTGATCGACCGGGATGGGCGCGTCCGGCTCCGCCACGAGGGGCTCCTGCTGGAGCCTGCGCTCCGGCCCATCCTCCGCCGGCTGGCGGCCGAGCGCTGAACGGACCTGGCGCGGGCTCGCCAGGTTCAACGGCGTCCCGACCTCTGATCTCGTGGTCCGCGTCCTTCTCGTCGCCCTCATTCTCATGGCCTCCCGATCCACTGCCGCCCAGGACGGCGCTCTCGACTGGCAGACGCCCGTCGTGGAAGGCGTCGGCCCGGCGCTCTACCTGCCCGACGCGGCCGTCCAGCCGGACACGTCGCTGACCTACCGCGTCGTCTTCGACGTGACGCGAGCCGGGGAGGGGGGCCACCCGCCCGCCGGGCTGTCGCAGGTGGCCCGCTTCATCAACTCGTTCGCGCTCCACGGCGTCGATCCTGCCGATCTCGACCTCGTCGCCGTTTTCCATGGGCCGTCGATCCCGGCCGTGCTCTCGGACGCGGCCTACGCCGCACACGTCGGTGGCGAGAACCCGTCGGCCGATCTGCTCACGCGACTCCACGAGCTGGGCGTCCGCGTCTACGTCTGCGGTAATGCGCTCGCCGGCAGCGGCTACACGCCGGACGAACTGAGGCCAGACGTCGAACTGGCGACGTCCGCGCTCGCCGTGCTCACCACGTTCCAGCTTCGAGGCTACGCGGTCCTCGATTACTGACGATCACCCAGGTGCCAGCTGCGAGGACGGATGCTACGCGTCGGGTGTGTCGATACCGAGGCGGCGCGTGAAGTCGTCGCGGCGCGAGCGGCTCAGGCGAAGGCGCGTGCCGTCCGCCAAGCGGACCGCGTAGTCGCCGCCAGCCGCCGTCAGGATGGCCTCCACGCGGTCGAGCTGGACGATGGTGGAGCGGTGGATGCGAAAGAAGCGGGTCGGGTCGAGCCGGTCTTCCAACGTCTGCATCCGCTCGCGGAGCACGTAGACGTCGGTGCCGACGTGGAGCTCGGCGTAGGGGCCGTCCGAGGTGACGTAGTCGATGGCGTCGACCGGCACGAGGCGCGTCTGCCCACGCATCTCGACGGCGACGCGTTCGAGGTAGTCGGGCGCGGACGGTTGCGGCGTCGGGCGCGGCTGGGCCTCGCCGTCGAACAGTGCCGCCAGCCGGGTGCGGAGCGCGTCGACCTCGCGGAGGCGGACGGCGTCGCGGGCGCGGTGGAGCGCCTGCCGGAAGCGGTCGTCGTCGTACGGCTTGAGGAGGTAGTCGACGGCGGCCACGTCGAAGGCCGCCAGCGCGTGCTGGTCGTAGGCCGTCACGAACACGACGGCGGGCATCGTTGCCGGGCCGATTTCGCGGACCACGTCGAGCCCGGTGAGGCCAGGCATCTGGACGTCCAGGAAGACGAGATCCGGCGCCAGGTCCTGGAT
>CAYPVZ010000309.1:0-4554 GCA_964414235.1 uncultured Rhodothermales bacterium
ACGCGCACGCGTGCGCCGGGTCTCCGCCGCCATCGGCAGCCAGCCACGGCGCCAGGTGCTCTTCGATCCGGGCCTGGAGCTCTTCTTCGGGAAGCGGGGCGTCCCGGCCGTGCCTGGCGCTGCGGCACGTCCCGGCGGCCCCGTCGGAGAACGCGAAGGCGGCGGAGAGCAGGGCGTCGAGGTAGGCCTCGAACGAGATCGGGGCGTCGTCGTGGGATCCGCTCTCCAGCTGCTCGGCGAGGGCCCGGTCGATCGCGCTCCGGAGGAGCTCGCGGAACAGGTCGTCCTTGTCGGTGAAGTGGGCGTAGAAGGTGGCCCGGTTCACCGTCGCCCGCGACGCGATGTCCTTGACGGTGACCTGCGGATACGGCTTCTCGCCCAGGAGCGAGTGGAGCGCGTCTTCGAGGAGCCGGCGGGTGCGGAGGACGCGGGGATCGGCGGTGGGCGACGATTCCATGAGGGTGTGGGGATAAGCGACGGCGCGGCGGATCTGTCGGGCGGTGGAGAGGGGCGGGGCCTCTCCAGCACGCGTAGGCTACCCGACACGTGTCGTGAAACCAACCCCCTTCCCATGAACACGATTCTCTGGGCCGCCCAGGCCCTCCTCGCCGTCCTCTTCCTGATCCACGGCGTCCTCTATCTCGCGCCTCCGGCCTCGTTCCGGGCGCTGATGGAGGAGATGCCCATTCCGCGCGGGCTCCTCGTCTTCATCGGCCTCGCCGAGGTCGCGGCGGCCGTCGGGCTCATCGTGCCGGGCCTCACCGGCATCGCGCCGGTCCTCGTGCCGCTGGCGGCGGCCGGGCTCGTCCTCGTGATGATCGGGGCCGTCGGGCTCCATGCGCGCCGGGCCGAGGTCCCCCAGACGGTGGTGACGCTGGTGCTCGGGGCGCTCGCGGTGTTCGTCGTGGTCGGCCGCGCGTTCGTCCTCCCGCTGTAAGGGGCACGCGAGCCCTGCCGTCACGTCCCTTCCCGGGGAGTGGGGCGTGACGGTCGGGCGTCTGTCCGGGCCCCTAGCTCACGGCCTGGCGGACGAGGTCGGTGACCTTCGCTTCGACCTCCGGGGTCCACTCGGTGAGGGCGAAGGCGGTCGGCCACAGGGGGCCGTCGTCGAGGGTGGCCTGGTCGCTGAAGCCGAGGGTGGCGTAGCGGGCCTTGAACTTGGCCGCGCTCTGGAAGAAGCAGACGACCTTGCCGTCCCGGGCGTAGGCCGGCATTCCGTACCACGTCTTCGAGGCGAGCTCCGGCGCGGCGGCCTTGACGACGGCGTGGATGTGCTCGGCGAGGGCGCGGTCGGCGTCGGGCATCTCGGCGACCCTGGCGAGGAGGTCGGCCTCGCCGTCGGCGGATTTCGAGCGCTTGAGCTCTCGGGCGCGCTCCTTCATCGCGGCCTTCTCGTCGTCGGTAAACGTGGTGTCCTTGTCTTTCGCCATGGGATCGGGGGCGCCCGGGACACGGGTGTGTCGCTCGGCTTCGGGAGGGCGGTGGGGAGGTCCCGGAAGCTAGGGGCGGGGCGCCAGCGCCTTCCGCATGCGGACGAGGGGGACCGGGGCGCCGCCACGCGTGTCGACGACCTCCTCGACGGGCACGTAACCGCAGGCGCGGTAGAGCGGGACGCCGGCCAGCGTCGCCATCAGCTCGGCCTCGCGGAAGCCCTCGGCGCGGGCGGCGGCCTCGCACACGGAGAGGATGAGGCGCCCGACGCCCTTCCGCGCGTGCGCGGGGTGGGTGTACATGGCCCGGATCCGGGTGGGGTCGGTCGCCGGATCGAGCCGAGCCGGGTCGCGGCCCGGCGTCGCGTCGCCGCCGTAGAGGGTGGCGCGGCGGCTCCAGCCGCCGCAGCCGGCGAGGGCGCCGTCGGCCTCGACGACGACGTAGGTCCCGTCGCGGACGAGCTGGGTGTCGATGCCCATGATCGCGACGCTGGCGGCGACCTGGCGGGCGTCGAGGAACGGCTGCTGGAGCTCGTGGATGGCGCGGTCCGCCAGCGCGCGGAGCGCGGGAAGGTCGTCGAGGCGGGCCGGGCGGTGGGTGAGCGACGAGGGGGGCATGGGGCGTCCGGCGGTTGGCGTCACCCCCCGGCCGGCCGCGCGCGGTAGGTCTCGATGAGCCGGATGGTGTGGTCCAGCAGCTCCGGCCCGCCGGGCGCGCCGTGGGTCGGCACGACGACGTCGACGCGGCCGGCGTAGCGCGAGCGGACGCGGGCGACCGTCTCGGCCCAGGCGTCGACGTCGGCGTCGGACGTGTTGCCCGGCGACTCGGACTCGCCGGGGCGGATGAGGCAGCCGCCGTAGAGGACCCGGGCGTCGGGGACGTAGACGACGACGTTGTCGGTCGTGTGGCCGGGGCCGGCGAAGAAGACCTCGACCTCCCGGCCGCCGTAGTGGAGCGTCCACGCGTCGCCCTCGGCCGAGGCGAGGAGCGAGTCGGGGCGGGCCCAGCCCTCTGCCGCCATGAGGTCGGCGGTCTGCGTCGTCGCGTAGGCGGGGATGCCGGCCTGGCGGAGCGCCTCGATGCCGGCGATGCTGTCGTCGTGGTAGTGGGTGAAGACGGCCCGGCGGACCGTCGCCCCGGCGCGCTGCGCCGTCTCGGCCAGGACCGCCTCGGTGGAGGCGTCGGGGTCCTCGCCCCAGGCCGTGTTGATGAGGAGGGCCTCGCCGGCGGCGGCCACGACGAGGCCGTTGGAGAGGACGGTGCCGAAGCCGTCGACCTCGCGGAGAGACGCGTGCACCCAGACCCCGGGGCGGAGGCGTTCGAGGGTGGGCTCGGAGGGCGTGGCCGGCTGCTCCGCCGGGCTCGTGCTGATGCACCCGGCGAGGAGGACGGTCAGGACGAGGGCGGCGAGGGGTCGGGGCATCGGCGGGTCCGGGCAGGTGAGGGAGGATAGCGCCCGGACCCGGCCCGACCTACACGGTCAGGCGTCGGATTCGTCGTCGGGCATGGCGCCGCTGCGGCCGCGGCCGCGGTCGACGATGATGCGGGCGTTGCGGTAGGCCTCGGCGAAGGCGGGGTGCTCCGGGGCGAGGAAGTCGACGGTCGGGTCGAGCTCCTTCTTGAGGAGCCGCTGGGCCTGGCGGACGGCGGTGGCGAGGGTCTTGCCGGCGTCCTTCTTGGCGTTGAGGGCCGAGCGGGGCGTGGCGATGTCCTCGGCGAACTGGTCGTCGAGGGCGTCGAGCTGGTCGACGAAGGCGGCGGTGACGCCCTGGGCGCCGAGGCCGGTGGTGGGGTCCTCGCCCTCGGCGGGGAGGTGCTCGCGGGCCTCGGCGACGACGATCTCGGAGTACTCGGCGAGGGCGACGTCGCGGAGGGCGTTGAACTCGGTCTTGGACATCGCGATGGCATCCTCGACGTCGGGGCGGTTGTTGGCGCGGGCCCAGGCGACGAGGGCCTGGGCGAGCTGCCAGGATTTCTTCGCGACCTTGGCGCGGAGGGCGCCCTTGGCGGAGGTGGCGCCCTTGGGCGAGCGGCCCTGGGCCCGGGCGGCGTCGCGGGTGGTCTCGACGAGGGCGTCGAGGCGGTCGCGGAGCGTCTGCACGGCGGGGACGGCGGCCCAGGCGTCGGCGTGGGCATCGAGGGCCTGGAGGACCGTCTTGTGCATCTCGTGCCGGTTGATCTGGAGGTCGGTCATGAGGACGTGGGGGTTTGTGGGCGTCCGTATAGACCCGAAAAGAGGTCAGATCTACCCTCGGGGTGCATATTTTTTTGTCCGGCGGTCTGCTTCGAGGGGTTCTCGTGGAGGCGGGGGGCTCCGAGGGCGGGATTCAGGATGCGTGGTCGGGGGATGGCGTCTGCGTCTTCATAAACGGGCCCTCCACCTTCATAAATCGCCTCTCCAGGTTCAAAAACCGGGTCTCTACCTTCATAAATCACCGCTTCAGGTCCAGAAATCGAGTCTTCACCTTCATAAATCGAGTCTCCAGGTCGAGAAACCGGGTCTTCAGGTCGGAAGACGGGGCGTTCGGGTCGAGGAATGGAGTCTTCAGGTCGGGACACGGGCTCTTCAGGTCGAGAAACCGGGTCTCCAGGTCCGAGAATTGGTTCTCCAGGTCTGAGGGCGCCGTTTCCAGAGACGACCAGGGGGCGATCCCTGCCGGTCTCAGAGGGGCGAGGCCGCCGAACGAAGCGAGTGCCCGGGGCTGAAGGCCTTGGACTCCCGAGGGGGCCTCCGCCTCGGCGCCGAGGTGGGAGGCGCTGGTGGGGGCGACGAGGGCTATGCCGAGGGCGTCACGGGCTTGGCGGCGCGGGCGTCGCCGGCCACGGCCTGTGCGACGTAGGACCGGAGGACGGCCTCGTCCACGTCCTCCGCCCGGCGGTACGTGAGGTGTCGGGCGTGCTTGGCCTTCCCCTTCAGGACGCCGTGGGGGTCGGCGAAGCGGGCGCCGTACGGGAAGCCGAACGTGATGCCCTGCTTGCTGGGGCTGAGGTAGGCGAGGTAGCCGTGGGCCTTCCACATCGGCAGGCCGTAGCTCATCCGGAGCCGGGCGTCCGGGGCGGCGTCCTGCATGACCTCGCGCAGGACGGCGACGATGGCGCGGTACTCGGGGAGGACGTTCTGGT
>CAYPVZ010000310.1:0-4542 GCA_964414235.1 uncultured Rhodothermales bacterium
CCGATGAGATTCTTGCTTCTCCTGACCCTCGCTCTTTTCGCCGTTCCGCGGCCGACCGCTGCGCAGGACGCGGCGTCGGCGACGTGGACGCTGACCGAAACCGACACGACGTCGGTCACCACGGACGGCGGCATCGCGGCGCTTTCTGTTCGCTCGTCCGCCCTCGTCGTCCGCGACTACACCGGCACGTTGACGAACGACGTGCCCGGCCCGCTCGGGCCCTACCAGCGGTGGTGGCTCGGCGGCGAGATCTGGCCCGACGACTCGGCGCCGGCCGACGATCGTTACGTCGAGTTCGTGGTCGCCGCCGCCACCAGCGATCCGCTGACGGTCGACGAGATCACGATGACGATCAACGCGGGGGGGACGGGCGCCATGCGCGCGAGCGTCTTCGCCAGCACCGATCCGGCCTTCGACGCGCCGACGGCACTTCTCACCGAGCAGCAGCTCTCGCGTGACACCGTCGCCACGTTCTCCTTCGAGGTGGACGAGACGCTGACCGGGACGGACTCGCTCTACGTCCGCGTCTACCCCTGGGTGCGGTCCAGTTCGACCAGCGCCGGGCGCAACCTCTACCTTCAGAACGTGGTCGTGTCGGGCTCGACGATGGCGCCGCCGATGGACGTCGACGGCGTATTCTGGGCCCTGACGGCGGCCGACACGACGTCGGTCTCGGCCGAGGGAGACCGCCTCGGCGGCGCTTCCGTCCGTGCCTCCTCGCTGGTCGTGCGCGACTACGATGGCGATCTCCGCGACGCGGGCGACGCCGTCGGCCCCCTCGGGCCATTCCAGCGCTGGTGGCTCGACGGCGCCATCTGGCCGGACCAGGACGCGCCCGTCGCCGACCGCTACGTCGAGTTCGCCGCCGCAGCCGACGATCCGTCCGCCTTCCGGGTCGACTCGGTCTCGGTCTACATCCACGGCGACGGCACGAGCGCCATGCGTGCCAGCGTGTTCTACTCGACGAACGCCGACTTCTCCGACCCCGTCGCTCTCGAAGAGGCGCTCCAGGCCGGAGACGGCGACTTCGGCGGCCCAACACTGCGTACCTACCGGTTCACCGAGCAGGTGCTGCCCGGAGATTCGATCTACGTCCGCATCTATCCGTGGGTCCGGTCGAGTTCCGAGGGCTCCGGGCGCTACCTGCTGCTCCAAGCGATGACGATCTATGGAGAGGCCGTCACCCCCACGGAGACCGAGCCCACCGATGAGGCCGCAACGCGGCTCGTCTCGGCGTTCCCGAACCCGACGCGCGGCGCCGCGACCGTCCGCTTCGAGCTGGCGACGGCCGCCAGCGTGTCGCTCGACGTGGTCGACCTGCTCGGCCGCCGTGTGGCGACGCTGGCGAATGGCGCGCTGGCCGCCGGTCCGCACGAGGTGGCGCTCGGCGGTGACCTTCCGGCGGGCGTCTACGTCGTTCGCCTCGCGGCCGACGGCGTCGTCTCGACCTCGCGCCTCACCGTCGTCCGCTAGACCGATGTCATTGTCCCGCCGCCAGTTCGTCCGTTCGGCCGCCGTCCTCGGCGGGGCCGCCGTGCTCCCCGTCTGGGGCTGCGGCACTGGGCTGGCGGCGGGCTCCGCCAGCGGCGACGCCGACCCGGGCTGGGACCGTGTGCCGGAAATCCTGGGTCGCATCCGCGCGCCGCAGTTTCCGAGCCGTGACTTCCCGATCCACGACTACGGCGCCGTCGAAGGCGAGGTCGCGACGGACGCCATCCGCCAGGCCGTCGCGGCGTGCTATGCAGCCGGTGGCGGGCGCGTCGTCGTCCCGGCCGGCGACTGGCTGACCGGGACGGTCCACCTGAAGTCGAACGTCTGCCTCCACGTCGAAGACGGCGCGACGCTCCGGTTCATGACCGACCCGGCGGCGTACCTCCCGGCGGTTTACACGCGGTGGGAGGGCGTCGAGCTGATGAACTACTCGCCGCTCATCTACGCGCTCGACGCCGAGAACGTAGCCGTGACCGGCACGGGCACGCTCGACGGCCAGGCCAGCGAGGCCAACTGGTGGACGTGGAAGGGGAGTGAGACCTACGGCTGGGCCGAGGGCATGCCCCGCCAGCACGAGGCGCGCGACCGGCTTTTCGCGATGGCCGAGGCGGGCGTGCCCGTCGAAGAACGCGTCTTCGGCGAGGGCGACTTCCTCCGGCCCAGCTTCGTCGAGTTCGTCCGCTGCCGAAACGTGCTGATCCAAGGAGTCACCGTCGTGCGCTCGCCGATGTGGCTGCTCCACCCGACGCTCAGCCAGAACGTGACCGTGCGCGGCGTGACGTGCCGCTCGCACGGCCCGAACAACGACGGCTGCGACCCCGAGTCGTGCTCGGACGTCCTGATCGAGGGCTGCTTTTTCGACACGGGCGACGACTGCGTGGCCCTCAAGTCCGGCCGCAACGCCGACGGCCGGCGGCTGGCGGTGCCCATCGAGAGCGTCGTGATCCGCGACTGCACGATGCGCGATGGGCACGGCGGCGTTGTCATCGGCAGCGAGATGTCGGGCGGCGCGCGCAACGTGTTCGCCGAGCGGTGCCAGATGGACAGCCCCAACCTCGATCGCGTGCTCCGGATCAAGACCAACTCGGTCCGTGGCGGCTTCGTCGAGGACGTCTTCATGCGCGACATCACGGCCGGCCAGGTGGCCGACGCCGTGGTCCGCATCAACTTCGAGTACGAGGAGGGCAATGCCGGCGACGTCCCGCCCGTGGTTCGGGGGGTCGACGTGCGCCGCGTAACGAGCCAGCAGAGCCGGCACGCCCTCTACCTGGTCGGCTACCCCGACGACCCCATCCGCGACGTCCGCCTCACCGACTGCCGCTTCGACGGCGTCGCCGAGGCGTCAGTCGTCCGTCACGTTGAGGGGCTCCACCTCGTCGACGTCTTCATCAACGGCGCGCCTGTCGGCTAACGGCGCCTTTCGATCCCACCATGCCTCGTTTTCTCTTCGCCCTCGCCCTGCTGGCGGTCGCCGCCAGCGCGTCGGCCCAGCGGTCCTACTACGTCGATCCGAACGGGAGCCCGCTCGGGTCCGGCACGGAGTCGTCGCCGCTCAACACGATTGCCGCGGCCGTCCAGCGCGCCGCAGCGGGCGACACGATCTGGGTGCACGGCGGGACGTACGCCTCGTCCACCCTCCGCATCTCCAAGAGCGGGGCCGATGGAGCGTACCTCCACATCTGGGCGGTCCCGGGCGAGACACCGGTCCTCGACTTCACCGGCGCCAACAAGGGGATCCACATCACGGCCAGCTACCTCCACCTGAAGGGGCTCACGGCCCAGAACGCGGGGGACAACGGGATCTACCTCACCGGCGCCGCTGCGTCGTACAACATCGTCGAGCAGATGGCAACGCGCTACAACGGCGACTCGGGCTTCCAGATGGACCACGGCGCGGCTCACAACCTGATCCTCAACGTCGACTCGTACGAGAACTACGACGCTTCGAACCACGGCGAGAACGCCGACGGCTTCGCGGTCAAGTTCGGCGTCGGCGCGGGCAACGTGCTCCGCGGCTGCCGCGCCTGGGGCAACTCCGACGACGGCTACGATTTCTGGTCCGACGACGACCCAGACCAGCAGGGCGTCCTGATCGAGGGCAACTGGGCCTTCCACAACGGGTTCAACATCTGGGGTGACACGAGCTACCAGGGCGACTCGAACGGGTTCAAGCTGGGCCACGGGCCGGGAGCGCACACGCTCATCCGCAACCTCGCCTGGGACCACCGGACGCACGGGTTCGACGTGAACGGCAACGAGAGCGGCGTCACGCTCTACCACAACACGGCGTACCTCAACCGCGGCGTCAACTACAACTTCGACGACGACCCGAACGAGACGGAGCTGGGACCGTACGTCCTCCGTAACAACGTGTCGCTCGGGGCGAGCGTCCGCATGGACGATTCGGTGACGGAGGAGGAGGCCAACTCCTGGAACTCCAGCGTCGACCGCGCCTCGAACGCCGACTTCGTCAGCCGCGACGACACGGGTGCCGACGGGCCCCGCCAGCCGGACGGGAGCCTGCCGGACCTCAACGGCTTCCTCCATCTCAAGGCCGGCAGCGATCTCATCGACACGGGCGTCGACGTGGGCCTCGCCTACAGCGGCTCGGCGCCGGACCTCGGCGCCTACGAGTTCGATCAGGGCGGGACGGCCGCCGAGGCGGATCCGGTCGCGGGCGCGGCCCTCTCCCTCGCGGGCCCGAACCCGGTGCGCGGGCGGACGCAGTTGGCGATCACGCTCGACGCGAGCCGGGTTGTCCGCGTCTCGGTCCACGACGCGCTCGGCCGCGAGGTCGCCGTCGTGGCCGATGGGCCGCTGCCGGGCGGGCGCCAGCTCCTCGGCGTCGAGACTGCCGGCCTCGCGCCGGGCGTCTACGTCGTGCGGATGCAGGCCGGGGCGGCCATGTCCTCGCTCACGTTCACCGTCGTACGCTAGCCCATGCCGTCGCCGTTCTCACTGGAAGGTCAGACCGCGCTCGTGACCGGCGCCAGCCGGGGCATCGGCCAGGCCATCGCCGCCGCACTGGCGGAGGCCGGCGCCGACATCGCC
>CAYPVZ010000311.1:0-4514 GCA_964414235.1 uncultured Rhodothermales bacterium
TTGGAGGCCGGCAGGAGGTTTGTGTCGGCGTTGCGCGAGAACACGACGCGGCCGTCGCGTGCGTCGCGGACGACGATGCCCCAGATGGCCGACGGGAGGTCGGCGTCCGAGAGGATCTCGTCGATGGCGGCGACGGTCTGCGCCTCGCCGCCGTCGTCGTCGGCGCGGGAGGGCGTCGCCAGCCAGAGCACGGCGACGACGGCGAGGACGAACGGGGCGAGGACGGCGGACCGAACGCGAGGCATGGGGGACGGCGTGGGGCGCGGAGAACGGCCGGAAGCTATCGGTGGTACGCCTCCGGCGACGCCCTGCTTTCTGCGCGGACGACAGCCGTCGATGCTTCGCCACGGGCGCTTGAGCGCGGCGATCCCCACCAGTCGGTTTCGTCCGACTGGCGGGGACCGCCGGCGTCGCGGGCTCGCCCACATCACTGGCGACCACGGCCGCGCACTCAGTCCACCTTCTGGAAGCGCACGCCCCGGGTGCGGCCGTTGCTGGCGAGGAAGGCCGCGACGGTGCCGTCCGCGCCGCGCACGAACTCGATGGAGGGGAGCGGCGAACCCGTCCGGAACCGCTCGCCGGTGACGTAGTGGAGCGAGAAGGGAGTATCCAGGCGGTGGTGGACGAGCACGAGGCCGTCGTCGTCGAGGCGGATCGTGTACATCGTCCCCAGTTCCGCGCTGACGTAGAGCCCGGCGTAGTCCTCGGGGATCACCGCCCGGTCCTCGGTGAGACGGACGCCGGGGTACGTCCGCCCGCGCGTATAGCGGAGCCCGGAGACCGTGCCGTCATCGCCGACGATGAACTCGACGGTCGCCCCGTCGGCCTGAGCCTCGAACGTGGCCGGTCCGATGGGGACGAGTTCGGCCTCGGGATCGTCGGCCTCCTGCATGTAGAAGCGATCTCCGCGGCGGGAGTACGTCTGGACGTAGCCGGACCCATCGATCTCGTAGCGCCCGGCATAGGCGTCGAACGCGGCCGGGTCGAACGACGCGGGATCGAACGCCGACGCGGCGGGCTCGACTTGGGCATCCTCCCTCTCGGGCGGGACGTCGGCCTGGGCAGCGTCCGCATGGGTGAAGGCGTCGGCGAAGAAGATCTCCGCGATGGCGCCGCCCGAGGCGGGGACGGTTGGCGAGTTGGTGAGCACGACCACGCCGGCCTCGATCTCGGGGTAGTAGACGAAGCTCGCCCGGTAGCCCATGTCGGACCCGCCGTGGCTGATCTGCCGGAGCCCCTTTCGCTCGCCGAGGAAGAGCCCCAGTCCGTAGCCCGTCGAGTCTCCATTCGTGAGAACGGCCTCCGTCGTCATCGCGCGGAGGACGGCCTCGCCGCCGATCTCGGCCGTGCGGTAGGTGTCCATCCAGCGGAGCAGGTCGGCGGGGGTGGTGTAGATGAACCCGTCGCCCATGGCGCCGCCGAGGTCGCGGGCCTCCTGCCAGCGTCCGTCCGAGGTGGGGACGTAGCCCGTCGCCCGGCCCGGCACGATCTCGTCCGGGTCGTGCCGGACGACGGTGTGGGCCATGCCCAGCGGCTCGAACACGGTCTCGCGCATCCAGTCCTGGAACGGCGTCCCGGTCACGCGCTCCACGACGAGCGCGAGCAGCCCATAGCCCGTGTTGTTGTAGTTCCACTCGGCGCCGGGCGCGTTCTGCAGCTCCGTCTGGCGCTCCACGACGCCGAGCACGTCGTCCCGGTCGACGTGGTCCTCGGGGTAGAAGAGGCCGCCCATGGTGAGCGCCGTGAGGTAGTCGCGGTAGCCGCTGGTGTGCGTGAGCAGGTGGCGCAGCGTGACGGTCTCGCCGAAGTCGGGCAGCTCCGGGAGGTACTGGCGGACGTCGTCGTCGAGGCTCAGCGCGCCGCGGTCCGCCAGCAGGGCGACGGCGAAGGCGGTGAACTGCTTCGAGGTGGACGCGATGTTGGACGGCGCGTCGAGCGTGAACGGGACGCTGTGGGTGAGGTCGGCCATGCCGTAGGCGCGCTGGAACACGATCTCGCCGTGCGAGATCACGCCCACGGCGGCGCCCGGCGCGTCGTCGCGGTCTAGCCCCGCGAAGAGCTGGTCGACGGTGCCCGCGGGCGTGGTCGCGACGGGCTCGGAGCGGGCGAGGCGCATGACGTAGCGGCCCTCGGCGCCCGCGAAGGGCGTGACGGTCAGGGTGTAGACCCCGGCTGCCTCGGTGGTGAACTGGAACGGCTCGGGCCCCCGGGCCGGCTGGTCGAAGGCCGCGAGCGTTTCGCCGTCCGGCCCGGTGAGCGTCACGACCACGTCGACGGTGATCTGGTCGGCGTCGCCGAGGACGAACTGGCCGGCGGGGAGGTCGAGCGGGTAGGCGTGGGCCTCGCCCACGGCGAGGGTGCGTTCGACGGGCTCGCCCGGGCGGAGGGGGGCCTGCGCCGAGGCGGGCAGGGCCAGCGCGAGGAGCGCGGGGCCGAGGAGGAAGGAGCGCATGAGAGTGGGGATGTGTTGGTGTACTGACAGTTTGTGCCGGACGTAGCTCGGCCTTCCCGATGGACCCGAAGGGCGCGGGAGAGGGACGTCCGGAGCGTGAGAGGCCTCCTAGGGAAGAGGCGACGGGGGCAACCGCTTCGAAGGTGAGGTCGCCGGGCTCGGCCGAGAGGCGGCCTCAGAGCGCTCGATGAGGGCGTTCCGCCTCTCGGTTTCCGCGTTTCTCATCGCGGTCTCGGCGTTTCGGACTGCCGTCGCGGCGTTGCGTCTCTCGGTGGCGGCGTCCCGCGCCTCTGCCGCGGCGTTGCGTCTCTCGGTGGCGGCGTCCCGCGCCTCCGCCGCGGCGTTGCGTCGCTCCGTCTCGGCATTCCGTGCCTCCGTCTCGTCGACCGCGCGGTCCGTCGCCGCGTCGGCGCGGGTCTCCGGCTGGGGCGATGGGTCCGCAGGCTCGACCCGCTGGCGGATCGTGTCAGGCCGCAGAGGGGAGGCGGCCTCCACGTCGAGCGTGTCGACGGACGCGGGGCCAGCCGCTCGCTCGCGGTTCTCCTCCGCCTCGGTGTCGAGGCACACGGAGTGGACGGGCTGGAACGCTGCGAGGGGACCTCCGACGACGATCGTCATCGCGAGCACCGCGCCCATCGGCCATCGGCCCACGTGCCCGCGGCGGCGGTGGTCGAGGATCGCGCGGACGCGCGTTTCGAGCTCGCCGGGGCCGACCATTGGGAGGACGGAGGTGGTGAGCGCGTGGGGGCGGCGGAGCTCGCGGGCGACGGCCACGAGGGTGGATGCGTAGGTCGTCGGCGGGGCGCCGACCTGGAGCACCGCGTCGTCGCAGGCCTGCTCGCGGGCGGTGAGGAAGCGGCGGTAGGCGATCCAGGCGAGCGGATTGAACCAGTGGATTGCAACTGAGGCCTGCGCGACCGCCTGGGTCCACGCGTCGCGGCGGTGCAGGTGGGCCAGCTCGTGGAGGAGGACGGCCTCGGCCTGCGGCGCCGCCCAGCCGTCGGACTGGGAGGGCAGAACGACCGTCGGCGGGCCCCAGCCCCAGGCCACCGGCACGCGGAGGTCCTCCGACCGGCGCAGACGGACCGGCCCTCTCAAGCCGCTCGCCTCGGCAGCCGTGCGGAGACGGGACGTCCAGACCCGGTCCTCCACGACGCGCGAGGCGCGAACGAGGCGCTGCCCGAGGACGAAGCCGCGGATCCACAGATGGCCGACCGTCAGCACCCCGAGGCCCCACGCCCATCCCAGCCACGTCCAGACGGACGGGGAGGC
Source organism: uncultured Rhodothermales bacterium (assembly GCA_964414235.1). GTDB lineage: Bacteria > Bacteroidota > Rhodothermia > Rhodothermales > Rubricoccaceae > Rubrivirga. The sequence goes on from CAYPVZ010000311.1 coordinate 3,725, forward strand.
GGAGACGGGGGGGCCGGCCGTCGCGTCCACGGGAAGGGGCGGCGCCGCGACGACCGTCGAGACCGCGTGCGGGAGGACCGCGACGTGCCACGACGGGCCGAGCGCGTCGAGGGCGGGGACCGCCAGCAGGGCGACGAACGTGGCCGACCAGACGCTGTGGCGGAGCGACGCCGAGGAGCGGAGCAGCAGGGCGGTCGCCGCGACGCCGAGCGCGAGCACGGCGGTGCCCTTGGCGGCGAGGGAGAGGAGGAGCGGCAGCACTACTCGACCTCCTTGCGGGCGTCCTGGATCAGCGCGTCCAGCTGGTCGAGCTTCTCCTTCGAGAGGTCGGACGTGGTCTCGCTGAGGAGGGTGGCGAAGGCGACCTCGGGGGCGCCGGAGAAGAAAGTCTGCAGGAGGTGGCGGAGCGCGTTGCGGCCGGCGGCCTCGGGCCCGACGGTCGGGGCGTAGAGGAACTTGCGGCCCTCCTTCTCATGCTGGAGGTGGCCCTTGGCCTCCAGCGTGCGGAGGTGGGCGCGGACGGCCGAGTTGGTCGGCGGGTCGGGCATCGTCGCGCGGACGTCCTCCGCGGAGGCCCGGCCGAGCTGGCGGACGGCGTCGAGGACCTCGCGCTCGCGGAGGTTGAGGCGGGGGAGGGACATGACCAACTGTTGCTGTACCTGCAGATGGTACGGGGGGCGGCGGCGGCGGGTCAAGGGAAAACTGTCGGTTCGCCAACAGTTGGTGTGCGGAGCTCCCGGCCGGGCTCCGTCGTCGGGCTGGTGGGCCTGGGGCGGGGGGCGAGTCGGCC
>CAYPVZ010000312.1:0-4510 GCA_964414235.1 uncultured Rhodothermales bacterium
CTCGTAGCGGTCGTCGGCCGCGTCAGGGAAGTAGAGGCCGCGCTCCTGGACCCAGCCGGCCCAGTCGGCCTCGGTGATGGCGTGGGGATGCTGGAAGAGCGGGTTCGAGGGGTCGGTGATCGTGATCTCGGCCGTCTCGTCGGTCACGCGGTCGCGGCCGAGGGTGAGCGGGTACGGCGCGAGGCCGCCCTGCCCGTTCCATTCGCCCGACTTGTGGTAGCCCACGACGAGGTGCCCGCCGTGCTCGACCCAGTCCATCAGCTGGCTTCTGGCGGCCACGAGGTCCGACCGGTCCAGCATCGCGCGGATGTCGACCACGATCGTGTTCAGGCCGTCGAAGTCGCCGCGCGCGAGCGCCGTCGAGTCGAGGTCGACGACGTCGGCGCCCATGACGCGGAGGGCCTCGGCCATCGTCCCGTCGTAGCTGCGCACGAACCCGACGCGGAGGCCGGGCGCGACCGCCACGTCCGGCAGGACGGCGGCCGGGCGGCGCTCGATGAACCACGGCAGTCCGCAGCCCGACGTCCGCGCAGCGACCTCCACGCGGTAAGCGCCCGGCGTCGCGTCCTCCAGGTCGACGGCGAACGTCGTCCCGCCGTCGCTGGCGGCGACGGGCTGGACGACGAAGGCGACGGCCCGGTCGCCCTGGTAGAGTGTCAGCCCGACGTCGACGGTGTCGCGGCCGGGCTCGTAGATCGTCACGTCGACCGGGATCTCGTTGCGGCCGGGGACGAGGCGGATCGGGCCCGGGGCGAGGTCGACCGTCGCGGGCGGGACGATCTCGACCGGGAGCCGGCCGCCGGCGAGGAGCGTGCCGTCGGGAGCGCGGTAGGCGTAGAGGATCGGCTCGCCGCCGCCCGCCGTCGCGTACTGCGCGCGGTAGGCCGGCGCCGACGGCGTCGTGCCCGACGGGATCGGCAGGCGGATCGGGGTCGGCCCGGCCGTGGCCGTCACCGGGCGCGCGGGGAAGGCGCCGGTCGTCGGCGCGCTCTCGGGCGGGTAGATCGTCAGCGACCCTTGCAGCGTCGGCCAGGACACGTAGACGGCGTGGCTCGGGACGACCTCGGCCTCGGCGACGGCGACGCCGTCGAGCGGCACGACCCGGCCGCTGTCGATGAGCGTGGCGAGGTCGAGGTGGGAGGCCGCTGCATTCGGCGCCAGCCCGGCGGCGAGGTCCGTCGCCCCGGCCGGCAGCGCGGGCACACCCGGCGCCGACGCCATCAGGTGGAAGTACGTCCTCTCGCGGCGGAAGCGCGGCGCAAACGTGGCGAAGCCCTGGCTCACGTGCTGCGCGGCCGCGGTCACAGCCCGGTCGGCACAGGCCTCGTCCGGCCGGCTGGCGGTCGCCGCGCAGGCGTCGCCGACGGGCACGGCCGCGTCGTAGGCGTCCGGCGCGCCGTCCCCGAACCCGCCCACGCGGAGGAAGAGTCGCGACGGCTGCCAGAGGTCGACGCCGTCCTCGTCGAGCTGCTCGGAGTGGTAACTCGGGTCGGCCGCGAGGTGGAACGCGGCGACGGCCGCGATGCCGACGGCCTGGTGGTGGCCGTGCTGCGTGTCCGGTCCCGAGGTCGTCGTGTCGTGGTTCGTAAAGAGGACGTCCGGCTTGAGGCGGCGGACGAGGTGGACGACGTCGGCGACGAGGGCGTCGCGGCCGGCGGCTTCGTCGAGGTCGGCGTCGGTCCGGTCCTCCCAGAAGCTGGTGCGCGGGACGCTCCACTGGGTGAGGGCCTCCGAGGCGTGCTTCGAGAACCCGAAGTCGAACCGGTTGAGGAAGAAGACGCGGGTGCCGAGGATGCGCGCGGCGGCCTCGGTCTCGGCCGTGCGGATGGCGCCGAGCCGCTCGTAGAGATCGGGACCGGCCTCGTTCTGCCCGCCCTCGCCGCGCGTGGCGACGACGGAGTAGACCACGGCGTTCTGGTTGCCGCGGTAGTAGGCCATCGTCAGGCCGTCCTCGTCGTCGGGGTGGGCCGCGAGGTTCATCACCACGAGCGGCCGGCCGGGCGCGTCGACCTGGGCGTGGGCGGGCGCCGCCAGCGGGGCGGAGAGGAGGACCAGGGCCACGAAGGCCGGGACAAATCGGGACATCGGTGGAACGGGAGCGCGCGACGAGCGAACCTACCGTGTCCGGGCGCCGCCGATCCGCCCGGCCCTGCAATCCCCCTGCTTCTCACCGATGCCGATCTCCGACGACGACCGCACCTTCCTCTTCGACCTCCTCCGCACGCCGAGCCCGACCGGCTTCGAGGCGCCCGGCCAGCGCCTCTGGGCCGCCCGCGCCTCCAGCCGCGCCGACCGCGTCGACAGCGACGCCTACGGCAACGCCTGGGCCACGAAGGACGGCACGAAAGACGCCCCGACGGTCCTGCTGGAGGCCCACGCCGACGAGATCGGCTTCGCCATCAAGTACGTCACCGACGACGGCTTCCTCCGCGTCGACCGCATCGGCGGCTCGGACCACGCCATCGCGCGGGCCCGCCGCGTCGTCTTCCTCGGCTCGAAGGGCCCCGTTCCCGGCGTCCTCGGCAACACGGCCATCCACCTCCGCCCGCGCGGCGAGGACGACAAGCCGCCCAAGCTGGAGGAGCTGTTCGTCGACGTCGGCGCCGCCAGCCGGGAGGAAGTCGCTGACCTCGGCCTCCGCGTCGGGCATCCCGCCGTCTACGCCGACTCGGTCGAGATGCTGACCGAGACCCGCGTCATGGGGCGCGCGCTCGACAACCGGCTGGGCGGCTTCGTGCTCACCCAGGTGCTGGGGGCGCTCAAGACGGGCCAGCGGCCGACGGCCACGACCGTCGCGCTCAACGCGGTCCAGGAGGAGATCGGCGGCAACGGCGCCCGGATGGCCGCCTACGCCATCGACCCCGACGTCGCCGTGGTGCTCGACGTGACCCACGCGACGGACTCGCCGGGCATCGAGAAGGCCAAGCACGGCGAGGTCAAGCTCGGTGGCGGCCCGACGGTCACACACGGGACCGTCAACCACCCGGCCGTGGTCGAGCGGCTCATCGAGGTGGCCGAGAAGGAAAACATCCCGCTCCAGCACGAGTCGTCGTCACGCTATTCTGGCACCGACACCGACGTGATCTTTACGACGAAGCGCGGCGTCCCGAGCGCGCTCGTCTCCATCCCGATGCGCTACATGCACTCGACGGTCGAGACGGTCGACCTCCGGGACGTCGAACACACCGTCGCGCTGCTGGAGGCCTTCGTGCGCTCCGTCCGCGCCGACGATGTCTTCCGCACCAGCGTCCTGTAGCCCATGCCGACGGCCGACCCCGACTTCACACCCCGCTGCCTCAAGTGCGGCTCCGACGCGATGATCCCGGACGTTCGGGTCATCGACCGCGGAGAGAACAACGCCCGCAAAACGGCCGAGATCGGGGTGGCGACGAAGCCGAACGCGGTCCTGTTCAAGGGCGAGGTGCGGAGTGAGACCTACGCCATGGTCTGCGGCGACTGCGGCTTCATCGAGCTCTACGCCGACGATCCGGCCACGCTCTGGGAGGCTCACGTCGACCGTGCCTCCCGCACCTTCGGCCACTGACCATGGCCGAGACCGACCTCACGCCCGTCTGCACGCGGTGCGGCTCCGACGCCGTCATCCCGGACGCCTTCCTCTACGTCAAGGATTACACCGCGACGCCCAAAATCCAGGTCGGCGTCTTCCGCAACCCCGAGGCCATCTTCATGAAAGGCCCCGAGCGGACGGACCTCCGGATGCGTGTTTGCGGCGACTGCGGCCTCGTCGAGGTCGAGTCGTCCGACCCGCGGGCGCTGTGGGACGCTTACGTCGACCGGCTCTCGCGCGAGTTCGGGCGCTAGCGGACGTCGCCAGCGGGGCGTGCGCCTCCGCGCGGCAGGCGGAAGACGGCCCACGAGCCGGCGGTGAAGACGGGCGCGCTGGCGGGTGGCGTCGGCGTCTGGCTCAGGTCGAGGAGCGCATAGTCGGCGTCGAAGGTGCGGGCGAGGGCGGGCCAGTCGTCGTGGGCGAAGTAGGCCGAGTCGAGCGCCGCGCGCCAGCGGTAGACGGCGGCCCGGCCGTGCTCGCGGGGCGGCAGCGGCACCGGCGCCAGGGTGCGGATCTGGGCCAGCCACGCGTGCATCGCGTCGTCGCGGAACGTGGTCGGCTTGAAGTTGATGGCGACGGACCGGAGCGCGTGGCTCCGGAACGAGGTCGTGCCGGGCGGGACCAGGAAGACGGCGTCGCGCGGCGTGTGCCCGGCGATCCAGCGTTCGGCGCGGTAGACGTCGGTCGCGTGGTGCGCGCGCGGCAGCCACATCGCCCCCGGCCTCCCGACGTTCGCCAGCCCGAGGCCGACTGTCGCGCCGACGGCGAGGGCGGCCAGCCCCCAGCCGAGCGCGAGCCGGTCGAGCAGCCGCTCGGCCCACGTCCGCCAGGCCTCCGGCACCAGCGCCACGGCCGCGCCCGAGGCCCCCGCCAGCAGCACCAGCTTCGCCACGACCAGCAGCCGGAAGAACTGCCTCTTGGCCACCGTCAGGCGCTCCCGTC
>CAYPVZ010000313.1:0-4490 GCA_964414235.1 uncultured Rhodothermales bacterium
GGCGCGGCGCGAGTAGCGGCCCGGCTTCGGGGCGAGCCCGAGGCGGTCGAGGAAACTCATAGGGACTCGGACGCCGCAGGCGCGCGTGAGGCTCCCCCGTGCCGCAGCGCGAGCAGCGCCCCGAGGCCAACCGTGATCGCCGCGCCGATGGCCGGGTACAGCGGCCACGCGACGGCCCGCAGCCCGAGCGCGGCCCGCGTCTCCGGCGACGGCCGCCAGTCGGCCACCCAGCCCTGCTCCGGGCTCCACCAGAGCCCGAAGATGACGAAGGCCATCACGGCGATGGCGACGACGAAGGCGATCATGGCGTCGGGCTGGCGGGCGCGTTCGGAAAGGAGCCCGAGCAGAAAGGCGCCGAGGAGGCCGCCGTAGGTGAAGCCGGCGATGCCGAGGCCCAGCTCGACGACCGGGTTGTCCATCGTCGTGAAGAGCATCGCGAAGCCGACGAAGACGCCGGCCCAGACGAGCGTGAGGACGCGGCTGAGCGCGAGCGCCTTTTCGGGCGTCTCGGGCTGGCGGCCGAATCGTTCCAGGAGGTCCATGAGCGTCGAGCCCGCGAGCGCGTTGAGCGACGAGGAGAGCGTGCTCATGGCCGCGGCCAGGATGCCGGCGAAGAGGAGCCCGCGCAGGCCGGAGGGCATCTCGTCGAGGATGTAGCGCGGGAAGAGTTCGTCAGCGCGCGTGAGGCCGAGGTCGGCCGGCGCGGCGCCGCCGTAGTGGACCCACAGCGCGAGCCCGACGACCAGGAAGAGCGCGAACTGGAGAATCACGAAGACGCCGCTCCAGACCATGGCGCGGCGGCCGTCGTCCAGGTCCCGGCAGGCCAGGATGCGCTGGACGATGAGCTGGTCGGTCCCGTGCGACGCCATCGCGAACACGGCACCGCCGAGGACCGCGACAGGCAGGGCGTACGGCGACGTGAGCAGCCCGCCGAGGCCGTCCGCCAGGCCAAGGTCGATGACCTGCGTCTTTCCGGCGGCGACGGCTTCGGCCCACGTCCCGGACGCATCCGCCAGGGCGAGCAGGCCCAGCGCGACAACGGCGCCGCCGACGTAGATGCCCATCTGGACCACGTCCATCCACACGACGGCCTTCAGCCCGCCGACGTACGTGTAGGCCGCCGTGACGACCGCCAGCCCGAAGATGATCGCCGGGTAGCCGACCTCGATGCCCGCCGCGCGCGCGATGACCTGGATCGGGATGGCCGTCGCGAAGAGGCGCACGCCGTCCGCCAGCAGGCGCGTCACGAGGAAGGTGACCGAGGCCAGCCCCCGCATCCCGTCGCCGAAGCGCTCGCCGAGAAAGGCGTAGGCCGTCTGGAGCTCGCCCCGGAAGTAGCGCGGCAGCAGCACGTACGCCACGATCACCCGCCCGATGAGGTAGCCGATGGTCAGCTGGAGGAACGTGAGGGCGCCGCCGTAGGCCACGGCCGGCACGCCGATGACGGTCAGCGTGCTCGTCTCGGTGGCGACGACGGAGAAGCAGACGGCCCACCACGGGAGGTCGCGGCCGCCGAGGAAGTAGTCCTGCGTCGTCGTCTGGCGCCCGCCGGCTCGCAGCCCGAAGGCCACGACCCCGACGGCGTAGACGGCGAGAACGACGAAGTCGAGGGCCGTGAGCATGGCTAGACGGGGAGGACGGGCGGGTCGAGCTGGCGGAGGACGCGGTCGAGGGCGGCGGCCACCGAGGCGGCGTCGGGCGCGCTCTGGATCATGAGATCATACAGCGCTTCGCGCTCCGGGTGGTGCCGGCCGATGCGGATCGCGGCGGGCGACGCGCCCGCGAGGAGCGCCGCGCCCAGGTCGTCGGGCGCGGCGAGGTTGAGCGCCACGTCGGGCCGCTGGGTCCAGACACTCTGGCGCGCGGCGGCGTTCGGGAGGCGCCGCCAGTCGCGCTCGCCGTCCCCGATCAGGCGGATGGCTCCGGCGTAGCGGTCGGGCGCGTACGGCATGTGTTCGCCGACGAGTACGGGGATCACGTGGCGCTCGGGCAGCGCGAGCGACGACACCAGCGCCCACGCCGCGCGCTGGCCCGCCTCGTCGCCCGGCAGGACGAGCAGGAGCGTCCGCTCGCGCGGGTCCGGCGGAAGCGGGCGCGGCGAGCGACGGGCGACCGCAGCCCGGAGGTCGCGGAGTGCGAACCGACGGCGGACGACCTCGATCACGACCCGAACAGGTCGCCCTGGCCCCCCTCCTCGTCCAGGTCCTGGAGGTCGTCCGACCGAAGCGTCTCGACCGACATCGTGAAGCCCTCTGAGCTGGCTTCCGACGGAGGCGCCGCCCGTTCCGGCGACGGCGCTTCCGTGATCCCTCCCCCGGCTAGGATCTCCTGCAGCCCGGCCTCATCGACCGTCGGGACGCCGAGCTCCTGGGCCTTCGCCAGCTTGGAGCCGGCGGCCTCGCCGGCCACCACGAGGTCGGTCTTCTTCGAGACGCTGCCCGTCACCTTTCCGCCGGCCGCCTCGATGAGCGCCTTGGCCTCGGGTCGCGTCAGCGTCGTCAGCGTGCCCGTCAGCACGACGGTCTTGCCCGCCAGCGGCGCGCCCGCGTCGACGGCCTGCGCTACGCGCTCGCCCGGCTGGCGGGTCGTGTTGACGCCGGCGTCCTTCAGGCGCCGGACCATCGTCCAGTTGGTCGATGGCTCCGGTGCTTGCCCGTCCTCGGCCGGTTCGTCCTCGCGGAAAGCGAACCAGTCGACCACGCTCTCGGCGACGATGGGGCCGACGCCGTCGATGGCTTCGAGCTCCTCCTGCGTGGCCGCCGCCAGCGCGTCGAGCGTCTCGAAGTGCGCCACCAGGTCGCGCGCGACGGTCTCGCCGACGTGGCGGATGCCGAGCCCGAACAGGAGCCGCGCGAGTGGCCGGTGCTTCGACTCGTCCAGCCCGTCGAGCACCTTCTCGGCCTTCCGTTCCTTGAAGCCCTCCAGCTCCAGCAGGTCGTCCTCCGTGAGGTCATAGAGGTCCGGCAGGTCTGCCACGAGCCCGGCGTCAACGAGAAGCACGGCGCCCTTCGATCCGAGCCCGTCGACGTCCATCGCGTTGCGCGAGATGTAGTGCTCGATGGCTCGCTTGAGCTGGCCGGGGCAGCCGCCCGAGACGTGGCGGAGGTCCGCCTCGCCCTCGGCGCGCGCGACAGGCTGGCCGCAGACCGGGCACACCGTCGGGGATTCGTAGACCGGGAGCTCCCGCTCCGGATCGGCCGCGACCGGCCCGACGACGGCCGGGATCACGTCGCCGGCCCGCTTCACCACCACGTCGTCGCCAATGCGGATGTCGCGCGAGGTGATGTAGTCGGCGTTGTGGAGCGTCGCCTTCGAGACCGTCACGCCGCCGACATGGACGGGCTCCAGGATCGCCAGCGGCTTGATGACGCCCGTCCGGCCGACGTTGTGCTCGATGTCGAGCAGCCGCGTCGTGGCCTCGCGCGCGGGAAACTTGTAGGCGATGGCCCAGCGCGGCTCGGTCGAGCGGAAGCCGAGCACCTCCTGGTAGTCGAATCGGTCCACCTTGACGACGACGCCATCGATCTCGTAGTCGAGCTCGTCGCGGCGCTCGGCCCAGGTCTGGCAGAAGCCGACGAGCGCGTTGACGTCCTCGAACACGTCGCGGTGCGTTCCCGTCGGCATGCCGAGCTGGCGGAGCCAGTCGAGCACGGCGGACTGGCGGCCCGGGATCGCCCCGCCCTCGACCGGGCCGACGCCGTAGGCGAAGAATGCGAGCCCGCGCGAGGCCGTGATAGTCGGGTCGAGCTGGCGGAGGCTGCCGACGGCGCCGTTGCGCGGGTTGGCGAGCGTCTTGTCGCCGGCCGCCGCCAGCCGCTCGTTGAGCCTCTCGAACGTGCGCCGGCCCATGTAGGCCTCGCCCCGGATCTCGATGATGCCGGGCGCGTCGCCCGCCAGCCGGAGCGGGATGGCGCGGACCGTCCGGACGTTCGCCGTCACATCCTCACCGATGCGGCCGTTGCCGCGCGTGGCGGCCCGCACGAGCACGCCGGCCTCGTAGGTCAGCGCGAGCGCGAGGCCGTCGATCTTGAGCTCGACCTCGAAGGCCGGCCGCTCGCCCTCGTGGAGCACGCCGTCGAGGCCTTTGTAGACGCGGTCGACCCAGGCGCGGAGGTCGTCGGCGTCGAAGGCGTTGCCGAGCGAGAGCAGTGGGACCGGGTGCGCGACCTTTGCGAACGCGTCGAGCGGGTCGCCGCCGACGCGGTGCGTGGGCGAGTCGGACGTCTGGAGGCCGGGGTGCGCCTCCTCGATGCGCTGGAGCGCGTGGAAGAGGCGGTCGTACTGCGTGTCGCCGACGAGGCTCTCGCCCTCGACGTAGTACGCACGCCCGAGCGCAGCGACGACGTTGCGCAGCTCGGCCGCCAGCGGCACGAGGGCGTCGACGCCGACCGAGGCCGGGTCGAGACCGTCGACGCGGTCGAGGAGCGCGCGGGCCGCGCCGACGACGGCGGCCATGCTTACTCGCCGGCCGTCGGGGCCGGCGAGTAAGC
>CAYPVZ010000314.1:0-4487 GCA_964414235.1 uncultured Rhodothermales bacterium
CGCCGCCGCCTGTTACTGAAATGGCATGATCCACCGCGCTGGCGGCGAGCGCGCCGAGCCCGGTGAGCGCCCGGTGCCCCGCACGCTCGTGAAACGCCAGCCCGCAGACGACGGCGAACGTGAACAGGAACGCCAGACTGGCGGCCTCGACGAGTGCCGAGAGCGTCCCCACCACGGCCAGCATCGCCGCCAGCGCGCCGAGCGTGACGACGGCCCGGTCCGGTACGCCCGCCCCGTTCTCGTGCGCCGCCGCCTTCGGGAGCTCGCCGTCGCTCGCCACCTCCTCGGCCAGCCGCGCCGTCGCGAACAGCGTCGAGTTGATGGCGGAGCCAGTCGAAAACGCCGCCGCGATGGTGACGACGATGAGGCCGATGGTGCCGAACGCCTCGCGCCCGGCCACGGCCAGCGCCACCTCCTCCTGCCCGACCACGCCGCCGGCGCCGACGAGCATCGTCACGCCGAGGGCGACCACGACGTAGACGCCGATCACGACGACGATCGACGAGAGGACGACGCGCGGGAGCGTCCGGTCCGGGTCTCGGATCTCGTCGTAGTCGTAGGTCAGAAGCTGGAAGCCCTCGTAGGCCATGAAGACCGACGCCGCCCCGAAAAGGGCCGCGCCGATGCCGCCGTCCGGGGCGCCGTCTGAGAGCGCCGGGACGTCCCACCGCCACAGCCCGAACGCCGCCAGCCCGACGAGGACCGCCAGCTTGAACCACACGAGGACCGTCTCGACGCCGCCCGCCTCGCCCGCTCCGCGCAGGTTGAGCCCGACGAACACCGCGAGGATCGCGACGGCCGCCGCACGCGCCACCCACGCCCCGCCGCCCACCACGTGCCCCAGGTACTCGCCGAAGGTGAACGCGTAGACGGCGTTCGTGAGGACGTACCCGACGATGAGGACCCACGACAGGCTGCCGGCGAATCCGTCGGCGTGGATCTCGCGGAGGAACGTGAAGGCACCACCGCCCTCGCCGTACGTCGACGCCAACCGGACGTAGCTGTAGCCCGCCGCCAGCGCCACGAGCCCGGCCGCGACGAAGCTCAGCCACGCCCACGGCCCTGCGATCCCCACCACGACGCCCAGCGTCGAAAAGATGCCGCCGCCGACCATGCCGCCGACGGCCATCGACCAGGCGGCGGTCGGGGAGAGCTTCGAGCCGGAGGACGCCATCGGGGCGTCTCACGCGCCAGAACGCGACGAGTGCCCGCCGACCCCGGGGGCTGGCGGGCACTCGAAGCCGTGCCGTCCCGAGTGAGTGGGGCTACCGACCGACGACCGTCACCGGCGTCGTCGCGATGCGCCCGTCCTGTACGAGCCGGACGACGTAGAGTCCGGCCGGCAGGTCCGCCGTCCGCAAGTCGAGGCTCTGGCGGCCGGCGGCGAGAACGCCGTCGTGGAGGACGGCGACGCGGCGACCGAGCGCGTCGAACAGGTCGACGCGGGCCGGCCCGGCCTCTGCCGCCAGTGCCACGCGCGCATTCCCGACGACCGGGTTCGGCGCGACGCGAACGGCGAGGCCCGAGCCGTCCGGTCCCGCCGCGCTGGCGGTCCCGTTGAGCAGCGGCAGGAGCGGGAAGAACACGTCGACCACGTTGTCGGTCGTCCCGTCATCGAGCGCGCCGACCTCCAGCCGGACGAGGTCGAACGGGAGCGTGGTCCCCAGCGTGACGCCGCGGAGGACACTGCCGATCACCATGAGGTCGAGGTCGGACCCGCTGCCTGACTCCTGCGGGCTGCCGTCGAGGAACGTCGTGAGGGTGAGCGTGCTGAGGAGCTCGCTGTCGGCGAGGCCGTCGCCCTGGGCGAGCGCGAAGCCGACGTCGCCGCCCGCGGCCTCGTCGGCGGCCAGCCCGAGGTCGAGGTAGACCGACCCGTCCGAGCCGGCGCCGACCGAAAGCGCGGTCGACGTCGAGAGGATCCCGTCGAGCAGCGCGTCGGCGCCCGTGGCGACGCACACCGCGCAGGTCCCGTTGGTCCCGACGCTCACCGTCGCCCCCGAGCCGAGGCCCAGCGACCGGATGGAGTCGGGCAGATCGGACGCGGCGAAGGCGTAGAACACCTCGAGCTGGCCGAGGACGCTCGCCAGCGCCGTCACGTCGAGGCGGACCTCGTCGAACGCCGTCGTGGCCGAGAACGAGACGGCGGAGGGGTCGTCGGCGCCCGGCGCGTCGAGGAGGGCGAGGTCGAGCGCGGCCGAGCCGGAGGCCGTCTCCTGGAGCGCACCGTCGAGGTACGTCGCGAGCGTAACCGAGCTGAGGAGGTCGGCAGACACGATGCCGTCGAGGGCGCGGAGGACGACGCCGACGGCAGAGCCGGCGGGCTGGTCGCCGCCGAACGTCACCGCCAGCGAGACGTCGCCGCCGACGGCGGCCGGGATGGAAAGGGTCGCGGCGGTCGTCAGGCTGGCGTCGATCAGGGCCGAGGCATCTTCGGCCGTGCAGCCGATGCACAGGCCATCAATGTCGACGGAGACCGTCGCGCCGTCGGCGGCGGACGCGATGACGAGCCCGTTCTGGGCGGCGGCCGTCGAGAGGAACGTCGCCATGAACGCGAGAGCGAAGGCGACCGAGCGGACCAGGCGAGAGGGGCGAGTAGAGATGGGCATCTTGGCGGTACAGGAAAGGGGGACAGAAAGGGCAGCGCTCCACCCGGAGCCCCATCGGGCTGTTTCTCCGCTCCAGACCGGGTCTGAGGAGGAAACCCCTCCATTCCGATTCCCGATGCCGCAGGCCCTCAGCCGTTGCGCGGCATATGATTTGCATCAACAAATCCATGTCGGATACTGTCCGACGTCCGTCCGTGTCTGGCCTACGCGGCAGGCCTTCTGCCGGCACATCCCCCCCACCAGGATGGCTCCCGCCGATGCGCGAGGGAGCCCCCCGCTCCGGCGGATTCGCGGCCGAATCGACGGGCTCTCGACCGCTCAGCGCGTCAGTGTCCAGATCGTGCGGATGGTGGTGCCGTCGTTGAGCGGACCGTAGAAGTGCCACTCCTGGCGGTCGCCGCCGTCGTCGACGAGGTTGGCACTGTTGTCCTCGGGGATGCCGAGGAAGGCAACCCGCTCCCCGTCTCGGTCCACGGTGAGGATGCCACAGTCGCGGGACGGCGTCTCTCCGGCCGGGTCGTAGACGACGTAGGCCCGGCTCAGGTCGCCCTCGGCCTTCAAGATCTGGTCGCGGTTGCAGGTCACCTCGCGGGCGATCTGGATGGCGCGGGCCTCCGAGGTCCCTTCCGGCGTCACGGCCCCGTCGTATGCGATCCGCTCGCGGCGGACGTCGAGCGACCAGGTGCCCTCCAGGCGCTCGACGGCGGCCTTGCGGTCGTTGTCGTCGTTGGGATCGAAGAAGGCGTCGCAGCCGGCCATCAGGAGGACGGCGGCCAGGAGAGAGAGACGCATGGGAATCAGAACGTGAAGACGATGACCTCGACGCCCGCCTCGAACCGCATGCCCTCCAGGTGCTCGGGCTGCACGGCCGCCTCGGTGTCGTTGCCGATCCGGTCGACCGACCAGAGGTGGAAGTCGAGGGGAAAGGTGTCGTTGAGCGCCAGCACGTCGTAGTCCTTCATCGGGATGCCCAGCTCGCCGCCAGGCTCCGGGAGGTCGAACATCACGCGCACCGGGATCGTGATGCGGTCGGTGATGGCCAGGCGGAGCGTGCCTCCGGCCTCGAACAGAAACCGGGAGCCACCGGCGTCGCGGTAGATCCCGTTGATCCAGTACTCCGAGCCGACGCTCTCCGCGCCGTCGGGGTAGACCCAGGCCGCCCGGATCACGTCCTCGCGCAGCGACGCCCGCACCACCGGCCCCAGCGTCACGCGCGGCAGCACGGCGACCAGGACCTCCAGGAACGTGGACTGGTCGATGGACTTCGTGCCGACGCGCAGCCCCGAGCCGTTCTCGAACACGGCGCGGGCGTCGGACGAGCCGCTGGCGTGCGTGTAGCCCAGCGCGAACTCGACCCCACCGCTCTTGACCCGGGCCGTGATGCCGCCCGAGACGCCCTGCACGTAGTCCGGCAGCAGGTCGACGGGCGCGTCGAGGCGCTGGACGTAGTACTCGCTGAAGGTGCGGTCGAAGGTGTCGAGGGTCTGGCCGTCGTAGCCGAGGCGGGTGAACCCGCCGGTGAGGGCGAGGCCGCCGGTCTGCGCGCTGGCGGAGGCGGCGAGGACGAGGGCGAGGAGAAGCGGCCGGAGCATAGGCAGAGCGGGCAGACCGAAAGCTCCGCGCGTCCTTTTTCGGTGCCCCTCCCCGGCAGAGGGGAGGCGGCGGCGCGAGGACGCGCCCTCGCGCGGGCGGGGCGCGCCGCCAGCGGGCCAGGCCGCCGCGTCTTCGCCTCGAATCCCCCCGGCCTCGGCGGGCGCGTCACCGAGGCGGGCGGAGCTTGGCGGTTTGCCTCCGCACGGCCGCCGGCCCGCCCATGCCCCAGATCCGCAACGTCGCCATCGTCGCCCACGTCGACCACGGCAAGACCACCCTCGTCGA
>CAYPVZ010000315.1:0-4450 GCA_964414235.1 uncultured Rhodothermales bacterium
GGGTCAGGTTGAACGGCGACAGCAGCGACCGCACGAGCACGCCGGCCGCCACGCGCCGCCGCGAGACGGGCAGCAGCAAGAACGCCTGCGCTCCCCGCGTCGGGACGTCCTGGAACAGGAGCCGCACGCCGGTCAGCGCGCCGAGCGCCGGCAGCATCCATCGCTCCACCAGGGGCAGCGCCCCGACGCCGGGCATGACCACGCCGAGCAGGTCGGGCAGCACGACGCCCAGGATGGCCGCCGCGCCGACGGCGTAGAGCACGCCCGCGCCCTTGAGCGCCGCCAGCGCCAGCCGGCCCGCGAGGTACGGCGCGCGCCAGAACGCGAGGGCCTGGAGACGGACGAGGGAGAGGAGCACGGGCGGAGCGGATCGGCGCCAGTATCGCCCCCCTCGCCTCCCGGCTCAATCGCCCGCCGCGTCCGGCTGGCGGCGTGTGTCGCCAGCCGGGCGGCCGATCAGCGGGCGACCGTGAGCGTCTGGGTCGCCACGAGGCCTCCGGCCTCGGCGCGGGCGACGTAAACGCCGGCGGGCAGCGCGGCCGTCTCGAATGGGACGACGTGCGATCCGGCCGCCATCGGCCCGTCGTGGAGCACGGCGACCTCGCGGCCGAGCGCGTCGTATGCGACGACCCGGACGTTCCCGGCCACCGCCAGTTCGAGTGTGAGCCGGACCTCGTCGCGTGCCGGGTTCGGCGCGGCCCAGAGCGCCAGCGCCGCGGGCTCCACCCGGGGCGCGCTGGCCGTGGAGCACGTGGTCTCGACGATGTCGTCGGGCGTGGCGCAGCCCTCGGCGTTGTCCGCGATGAGGAGCGACTGGCCGACGCCGTTCGTCGAGATCACGGGATAGAGGCCGCAGCTGCACAGGCGGAGAGCCGCGTTCCCCGTCACGCGGAGGTCGCCGCGGATCTCCGTGACCGACGCCAGCGCGTCGACGTTGAGGAGGCCAGTGTTGTCGCGGACGGACAGGTCGCCGGGGTCCTCGAACGTATACGTCTGGCCGACCGACGTGAGGGCACCGAGGCCGGTGAGGTCGCGGAGCCTCGGGTTCGATCGGATCGAGAGCGACCCGCCGACGGCCGTGACGCCGCTCAGCCCGTTCAGGTCGGCGAGCACGTCGTTTCGCGAGAGGTACAGGCCCTCGACGATCTGGGTGAGACCGGAGAGTCCGTCGACATTCGCCAGCACGGCGTTATCGGTGATGCCGACGAGCCCGTCGACCGACGTCACGTCGCTCAGGCCGTCGATGTCTTCGAGCGCGGCGTTGTTGCTGACGGAGAGGTCGCCGCCGATCTCCGTGAGATGGGAGAGCCCGTCGAGGTTGACGAGGCGGTCGTTCTCCCGGATCGACACGTGGCTCGCGACGGTCGTGAGGCCGGCGAGCGCGTCGACGTTCGTCAGGGCGTCGTTGTCGTAGAGCGTGAAGAGGCCCTCCGCGCTGCCGCCGCCGAGCGTGCGAATGGAGGCGAGGGCGTCGAGATTCGCCAGGAGCGGGTTGCCGTCGATCGCGAGCGAGCCGAAGGCGGCCGGGAGCGTGAGGTCGCCGAACGTCGTCAGGGCGTCGTTGTCGCTGACGAAGAGGCTGGCGCCCTCGACGAACGTGGTCCCCGAGGCGCCGCCGAGGCTCGTCAGCTTCTGGTTGCCCCTGACCGTCAGCCCGCTGAGCGTCGCCGCCAGCCCGTCGAGCGACACGAGCGAGTCGGCGTCGACGATCCGAAGAACGCCGGCCGAGGCCTGGAAGGTGCCGAGGCTCGTCAGCGCGTGATTGCCCTCGATGAACACCTCGCGGCTGCCGTGGACCTCCGTCAGCGCGCTCAGCCCGAGCGTGCCAAGCTGGGGGTTTCGGCGGACGTACAGCCCGTCGCCGACAGTCTGGAGGCCGCTGAGCCCGGCGAGGCTCCGTAGCGCGGAATTGCCCTCGATGTGGAGAAGGCCGCCGATGCTCGTAAGGTTGTCGAGCCCGGCGAGGCTCGTGAGCTTGGTGTTGTTCGTGATCCTCAGCGAGAGCGAGATCTGCTGGAGCGGCCCCAGCGGCTGGAGGTCGGTGATGTCGGGGCCGTCGATGAGGACGGTCCCGGTGATGGCGATGCACGGGGCCGACGCGTAGGCGTCGATCTGGATCTGGCTGCGGAAGCGGAACTCGCCAGTGCACTGCGCGCGGGCGGAGGGCACGCTGGCGGCGGCCGCCAGCAGGACGAGGAGGGCGGAGCGAAGGCGCATGAGAGCAGAGAGGGGGGCCGCAGGAGAACCGGGAGATCGAGCCGGACCGGCTCACGCGGCGCCCGGTTGCAGACCGGCGTCGCTTTCCCCGCACGCGCCTCGCGCCGCGCCCGGTTCTTCCCCCACGATTGGGATGACATCGACGGCGGCCGGCCGTAGCCTCCGGGTTCACCTCCGCCCTGCCCCGCAGCCGTGCTGCGCTCGCTCTACATCCGCGACTACGCCCTGATCGACGAGCTCGAGGTCGACTTCGACAGCGGGCTCAACATCATCACGGGCGAGACCGGCGCGGGCAAGTCGATCCTGCTCGGCGCGCTGAAGCTGCTCCTCGGCGACCGCGCGAGCACGGAGGTCCTGCGGACGGGGGCGAAAAAAGCCGTCGTCGAGGGCGTCTTCGACAACGCCGACGAGGGGCGGCTGCCGGCCGTGCTGGCGGAGCACGCCATCGACCCGTCCGAGAACGGCGAGCTGGTGGTCCGCCGCGAGGTCTCGGCGCGCGGCAGCCGCGCCTTCATCAACGACACGCCGGCCACGCTCGACGTCCTCCGCGAGGTCGCCTCGAACACCATCGACCTGCACGGCCAGCACGAGCACCAGTCGCTGCTGCGCACCGAGACGCACGTCGAGCTGCTCGACAACTTCGGCGGCCTCGGCGGCCTCGTCGAGACCTACCGCCGGGCCTACCGCGTCGTCGCCGGCCTCGTCGCCGAGCGGACCGACCTCGTCCGGCGCGAGAAGGAGCTCCAGAAGCAGAAGGAGCTCTACGCCTTCCAGATCGGCGAGATCGACGCGGCCCAGCTCCAGCCCGACGAGTCCGACGCGCTCGAATCGGAGCGGCGCATCCTGGAGAACGCCGAGCGGCTCTACGAGGCGACCGCCGACCTCTACGCCCAGATCTCGGAGTCCGACGACGCGCTCTACGACCGGGTCGTCCTCGTCCGCAACCAGATCCAGGACCTCGCCCGCATCGACCCGACGTTCGAGGACACGCTCTCGGACATCCGCTCGGCCGAGATCGCCTTCAAGGAGGCCACGCAGTTCCTCCAGGGCTACAACGCCGAGATCGAGTTCAACCCGGAGCGGCTCGACGAAATCCGCGAGCGCCTCCAGGAGATCGACCTCCTGGAGCGCAAGTACGGCGGGACCGTCGAGGCCGTGCTCGCCTACCGCGAGGAGATCGGCAAGACCTACGACCTGGCCAAGGACTTCGAGGGCGCCATCGCCCGCCTCGACGGCCAGATCACCGACGCGCAGGAGGCGCTCAGCCAGGCCGCCTACCGGCTCTCCCAGAAGCGCCACGAGGTCGCCCAGCGCATCGAAGAGGCCGTCGGCGTCGAGCTGGCGACGCTCGGGATGCCGCACGCCCGCTTCGAGGTCCGCTTCGGCTTCCAGGACGACGAGGCCGGCTGGGTTAAGCTCCCCGAGGGCACCCGCCAGCGCCGCGTGACCGCCTTCCCGGCCGGCGCCGACCTCGTCGAGTTCCACCTCTCGGCCAACCTCGGCGAGGACCCCAAGCCGCTCGTCAAGGTGGCCTCCGGCGGCGAGGTCTCGCGCATCATGCTGGCGCTCAAGGCCATCCTCGCCAAGAGCGAGCGCCTGCCGATCCTCGTGTTCGACGAGATCGACACGGGCATCTCGGGGCCCATCGCGCGGCGCGCGGGCGAGTCGATGCACCGGCTGGCCCAGTTCCACCAGATCATCGCGATCACGCACCTCCCGCAGATCGCCAGCCTCGGCGACGTCCACTTCGAAGTCGAGAAGGTGATCGAGGACGGCCGCACGCGGACGCGCATCCGCCGGCTCGACGAGGCCGAGCGCGCCGAGGCCGTCGCCACGCTGCTCGCCGGCACCGACGTCTCGGAGGCGGCCCTCCGCAGCGCCCGCGAGCTCGTCGAGGGCGGCCGGCACCCGGAGGCGTAGCCCCCGCCCCGCTGGCGGCCGTCGCCGGCGGGACGGAGACACGGAGACGGCCCGGCCTCAGCCGCCCCCGCGGCCCGAGGGCGCCACCTTCCCGATCCGCTCCAGCCAGTCCGGGTGGTCCTTGAAGGCCCGCTCGGCGGCCTCGTAGTAGCCCGAGAGCCAGGTGAGCGGCTTCTTGCGGGCCGTGTCGCGGTCGCGGCGGGCCTGCTGGGCCCGGCCCTTCAGGTCCTCCTGGGCCCGGTTCTGCGTCGCCAGCGCCTCGACGGCGTCGAGGCCGGCCTGGAGCGTGGCCGCGTCGAGGCCGCGCGTGGCG
>CAYPVZ010000316.1:0-4448 GCA_964414235.1 uncultured Rhodothermales bacterium
CTCCCACACCGTCTCGGGGGGCACCCGGAGCGGGTTGACGAGCACGTCCGACCCGTCGAACTCCATGAAGTTGAAGCCGCCGAACGCCGACGCGTACTGGTCCTGCCGGCCGCCGTGCATCCCGAGGTCCTCGCGCTCGACGCGGTACGCCAGCCGCGCGATCTCGTAGCGGTCGAGCCCGACGCGGAGCCACCGCTCGAACGCGCCGATCAGCGTGACGACCATCGTGGACGACGCGCCGAGGCCGGAGCCCGGAGGCGCGTCGGTGTGCGTGAGCAGGTCGAACCCCTGCCCCGGCCGCCGGGCTCCGACGTCCAGCGCGCGGTACACGCCGGCCGCCAGCGTCATCGCCTCGGCGCCCTCCGGCGGACCCTCGGCGGCGTCGAACGTCAGGTCCTCGTCGTAGTCGAGCGACCGGAGGCGGACGCGGCCTGTGTCGTTGGGGACGAGCGTGACGTGCGCGTGGCGGTGGAGCGTCGCGTTGAGCACAGCCCCACCGCGCGTGTCGGCGTACGGGCTCACGTCGGTCCCACCCCCGCCGAAGGCGATGCGCAGGGGCGCGCGGGCGCGGACGATGGCGTCGGTCACGGGGCGGGGGGACGGGGCTGAAAGGTAGCGCCGGGCCTACAGGGCGGAGAGGACGGCCGGCGCCCGCGCGAAGTCCTCCGGCGTCCCGATGTCGAGGAACGCGGCGCCTGGAAACCCGACGCCTTGGACTGCGCCCGCCGCGACGAGGCCCGGAAACCGATCACGTTCCAGGCTCACGAAGGCGCCCGGCTCCACGTCGTCCAGCACGCCCGCCGCGATCGCATAGACGCCCGCGTTGATCCACCCCGGCCCGGCACCGGCCTGCTTCTCGACGAACCCGGCGACGCGCCCGCCGCTGGCGGCATCGTCCGCCAGCAGCACGCGGCCGTAGCGGTCGGTGGCCTCCACGTGCGCGAGCGCCATCGTCACCGCGGCTCCCGTCTCTTCGTGGACCGTCACCAGACGGTGCAGGTCGCCGCCGAAGAAGGTGTCGCCGTTCAGGGCGAGGAACGCGCCCTCGGTGCCCGTCGCGCGAACCGCGTGCGCGAGCGCGCCCCCCGTCCCGAGCGGCTCGTCCTCCCGCACGCACCGGACGCGCAGGCCGGTGGGCGCCTGGGTCTCGGCGAACGCCTCGATCTGCTCGGACAGGTACCCCGTCGCGAGCACCACGTCGTCCACGCCGGCGGCCTGGAGGTGGCGCAGCAGGTGGGCGAGAAACGGCTCTCCCGCGACGGGCGCGAGCGCCTTCGGCTGGTCGGCGACGACGGAGCGCAGCCGCGTCCCGAGCCCCCCGACGAGCAGGACGGCCGGGATCATGGCGCCTCGGCGATGAGGTCCTCGATGGCCTCGTAGAGCCGGTCCCACGAGTAGTTCTCTCGCTCCCGGCGGACGCCCGCCGCCAGCGTCTCGGCGAGGTCGTCTTCGACGAACCGCGCGAGCGCGTCCGCCAGCGCGGCGGGGTTCTCAGGGGGGACGACGAGGCCGGCCTCGCCGTCGGGCACGATCTCCGCCAGTCCGCCGACGTCGGTCGTGATGACGGGGCGGCCGTAGTGGAACGCGATCTGGGCCACGCCGCTCTGCGTCGCCGTCACGTACGGCTGGACGACGGCGTCGGCGGCGCAGAAATACAGCCCGACCTGCTCGTCCGGGATGTAATCGGCGTCGAGACGGACGGCCTCGCCGAGCGGCTCCGCCTGCGCCCGCAGCGCGTCCTCGTCGGCGTAGAACTCGCCCGCGACGAGGACGCGCGCCTCGGGGACGCGCTCGCGGAGGGCCGGCACGGCGTCGAGCAGGACATGCAGCCCCTTGTACCGGCGGATGAACCCGAAGAAGAGGAAGAGCGGTGCGTCGGGCGGCAGGCCCAGCTGGCGCCGCGCCTCGTCTTTTGGGACGGCCTCGCCGAACACGTCGTAGACCGGGTGCGCGATCTGGCGGACTGGGGCGTCGATGCCCAGCCGGTCGAGGTCCGACCGGACCTTGTCGCTCATCACGATGAGGCCGTCGCACGCGCCGAGCACGAACCGTCCCAGCAGGAGGTCGCCCGGTCGCCGCTCGTGCGGAATCGCGTTGTCCACGACGCACAGGACGGTGATGCCGCGGCGCCGCAGCCGCCGCGCCACGGTCCCGAGCGCGGGCGCGAAGAACGGCATCCAGTACTTGAAGATCACGACCTCCGCCTCGCTGCTGGCGATTTCGTCCGCCGTGCGCCGCCACGAGAGCGGGTTGAGCGTGTCGAGCAGGCGCGGCGCCTCCGGCAGGTCGCTCGGCGCCGGCCCCGGGTCGAGCTGGGTCTTGCCCGGGAACAGGCTCTCGGGGTACTGGCGCCGGAACGTCACCGCATCGACCTCGTGCCCGCGCGCCGTCAGCCCCCGCGCCATCGAGACGAGGAAGTGGACGATGCCGCCGCGGTACGGCCAGAGCGGGCCGAGCAGGGTGATCCGAGCCATAAGAAGAGGTGGACTGGGTTCGTAAGTTCCCGTGTCTGGCGGTCGGGGTTCAAACCCTTCCCATGGATTCGTCGGACACCTCTTCGGCGGGGCCCATCCTCGTTTTCTCTGACTCTGGAATCCATGCGCCTCGTCCTCATCGGGCTTCTTCTGTTTCCGCCCTGCGTTGTCGCCCAGGGAACGAACGGATCGGGAAACGAGACCGCGGGCAGTTCGCTCCCATCCTACACCACGCAGGGGACGTTGCCGTTCTCTGCCGAGTCGCAGGGACTTTCGTTCGCCGGCGCCTTCGGCACGTCCTCGGATCCTGTCCGGCTTCTGGACAGCCCCACTCTCCTCGCAGGTCTCGGCACCGGCGTCCACCTTTCTGGCGTCTACACGCCGGAGCTCTATGGCATCAGTGACATCAGCGTGACGTCTGGTGGTGGCGCGGCGGGTGTGGATGTTCGAGTAGCAGGGCGGCCGCTGGCGTTGGTCCTGGGGGCCGCACGGGGCCACCTGTCCTTCGGTGAGATCGCGATGACGAACCCCACCGCGAACACATCCAGTGCCTACGCCCAGACGACCTCCGTCGGGCTCGGAGCGGCATGGCGCGGACCCGTCGTCGTCCGGGCCGGAGTGGCTGGTCGTTCTCACGTGGTGCACATGGCCTCGGGGCCTGACGTCATGGAGGCACGTGCTCTCGTCTCTGACGTCGGCCTCGACGTCACGCTGCCCGTTGGGGAGCGATGGTTCGGGGTGGGTCCCGACCTGCGACCTGCACTCGACCTCACGGCGGGCGCCGCCGTTCGGGGCCTCGAGATCTCGAACGACCCCTACACGGTCCAAGACGACATCTCCGGGTCGCCCGTGCAGCAGCTCATCCTCGGCGCCGCTGCCGAGGGCGGTCTGGAGATCGGGACCGAAGCGCTCCCACTCCGCGCGGTCGGGCTGGCGCTCTACCTCGACCGCCAGTCGGGGGAACCCAAATCGGACTATGATGGGGTGCGCTTCGGGCTTCGGCTCGACCTTGCCGAGACGCTCTCGGTGAGCTTGGGCACCGAAGCCCGCGACGGGTTCGACTCGCGCTCGGCCTTCGGCGTAGGGGTGAGTCTCGGAGGCCTGCTGCGCTCGCTCGGGGCCAGAGGCGGGAATTCTGAGCTCTATCGTCTCGGTCAGCGTGGCGACCTCCGGGCAACCGTTGCGGTCTCCAACATCGACAACGACGCCGGCCTCTTCGGCAAGGCACGGACCATGGGGCTCACGCTCCGCGTCCGGCCCTAAGCCTTCGTCTCGGACGTGCTGGCGCCCACTGCCAGTACCATGGGCGTCTGCTCATCGCGCACGTCGTAGCGCGCGGGGTTCTCCATTTCGGGCCGGACGATCATCTCGCCGAGCAGCCCGGCCAGGAACGACTGCGCGCCGAGCAGGATCAGCATCACGCCGAACAGGAGCAGGGGCCGGCCGCCGATCGACGCGCCATAGACGAGCTTCTCGACGCTGAGGTACGTCAGCATCAGGAGGCCGAGGAGGAAGCTGAGCGTGCCGAGGCCGCCGAAGAACACCATCGGGCGGCGCGCGAACCGGGTCAGGAAGACGACCGTGATGAGGTCGAGGAAGCCGCGGAGGTAGCGCTCGAAGCCGAACTTGGTCGTTCCGTGGAGGCGTGGCCGGTGGTGGACGACCTGCTCCTCGATCCGGTCGTAGCCCTCCCACTTGGCGAGCAGCGGGATGTAGCGGTGGAGCTCGCCGTAGACGCGGACGCTCTCGATCACCTCGCGCCGGTAGGCCTTGATGCCCGCGTTGAAGTCGTGGAGCGGGATGCCCGACATCCCGCGCGTGATCCGGTTGAAGAACTTGGACGGCAGCCGCTTCTCCCACGGGTCGTTTCGCTTCCGCTTCCACCCGCTGACGAGGTCGGCGCCGGCCTCCAGGCGGGCGACCATCTCGGGCAGCTCGGACGGATCGTCCTGGAGGTCGGCGTCGAGCGTGGCG
>CAYPVZ010000317.1:0-4447 GCA_964414235.1 uncultured Rhodothermales bacterium
CGCGTCTTCGAGCCGTTCTATACGACCAAGCCGGCCGGCCAGGGCACCGGCCTTGGCCTCTCGATGAGCCACGACATCGTGGAGCAGGGCCACGGCGGCACGCTGCGCGTCGAGAGCGCCGAGGGCGAGGGGACCACGTTCATCGTCACGCTCCCGGCCTGAGGCGTCGGGCTGGCGGCACGCATCGCCAGCCCGACCGGCGCTCCGGGCTCGCCTCCTATCTTGACCGGCCGCCCTCCGACGCCATGACTGCCCGCCTGCTCGCCCTCCCCCTGCTCCTCGCCGGCTGCCAGCTTTCGGCCCAGGCCGACGAGCCCTCGCCGACGGCCACCACCGACGGCCTCGACGCGATGACGCCCGAAGACTCGACGATCCTCGATCTCCTCGGCCAGTACACCACGGTCCGCCTCGACGCCGACCTCTCGGGCCTCAGCGACTCGACGCGCGCCATGCTCCCGCACCTCATCGCGGCGGCGCGCGCCATGGACGACATCTTCTGGCAGCAGGCCTACGGCGACCGCGACTCACTGCTGGCGGGCCTCTCGGAGCCGGCCCGCCGCTACGCGACGATCAACGTCGGGCCGTGGGACCGGCTCGACGGGAATGCGCCGTTCCTGCCGGGCGTCGGCGAGAAGCCGCTCGGGTCGAACCTCTACCCGCACGACCTCTCCAAGGACCAGCTGCTGGCGGCGGCCGACCTCTACCCGGAGGAGAACCTGACGGGCCTCTACACGATCGTCCGCCGCCAGGGCGGGCGGCTCGTCGGCATCCCGTACCACGTCGCCTTCGAGGAGCCGACTGCGCGCGCCGCCACGCACCTCCGCGCCGCCGCCGACCTCGCGCAGGACGAGGGCCTCCGGACCTACCTTCGTCTCCGCGCCGACGCGCTCCTCTCGGACGACTACCAGGCCAGCGACCTCGCCTGGATGGACATGCGGACGAACCCGCTCGACATCGTCATCGGGCCCATCGAGACGTACGAGGACGCGCTGGCGGGCTTCAAGGCGGGCGCCGAGGCCTACGTGCTCGTCAAGGACCTGGAGTGGAGCGACCGGCTGGCGGGCTACGCGCGCCTCCTTCCCGAACTCCAGCGCGGCCTCCCCGTGCCGGACGCCTACAAGACCGAGTCGCCCGGCTCCGACGCCGACCTCGGGGCCTACGACGTCGTGTTCGTGGCCGGCGAGGCGAACGCGGGCTCGAAGACGATCGCCATCAACCTGCCCAACGACGAGGCCGTCCAGCTGGCGAAGGGGAGCCGCCGGCTCCAGCTCAAGAACGTCATGCGGGCCAAGTTCGACCGGATCCTCGTCCCGATGGCCGAGCTCATCCTGCCCGAGGACCAGCAGGACCTCGTGACGTTCGACGCCTTCTTCGGCAACACCATGTTCCACGAGGTGGCGCACGGGCTCGGCATCAAGAACACGATCGACGGCGCGGGGACGGTCCGCGAAGCGCTCCAGGACCGCTACTCGGCCCTCGAAGAGGGCAAGGCCGACGTGCTCGGGCTCTACATGGTCCAGCAGCTCATCGAGCGCGGCGAGTGGACCGAGGCGACGCTAGAGTCGCACTACGTGACGTTCGTGGCGTCCATCTTCCGCTCGATCCGCTTCGGTGCTGCCAGCGCGCACGGGCGGGCCAACCTCGTCCGGCTCAACTTCTTCCAGGAGAGGGGCGCCATCGTGCCCGAGTCGACGCCCGAGGGCCAGGTCTGGCGCGTCGTGCCGGACAAGATGGGCGAGGCTGTCGAGGCGCTGGCAGGCCGGATCCTGACACTCCAGGGCGACGGCAGCTACGACGCCGTCGACGCCTTCGTCCGCCAGTACGGCCGGACCACGCCGGCGCTCACGGCGACCCTAGACCGCATTGCCGAGGCGGGCATTCCGGTCGACATCGTGTTCGAGCAGGGCGAGGACGTTCTCGGCCTGGAGCCGGCTGCGCCGATGGGTCTCCCCCGGCGGTAGTCCACGCGCCGCGCTGGCGACGCGCGCCGCCAGCGCGACGACGCTCTAATCGAGCCCGTACGCGGCGGCGATCTCCTCGGCCGTGAACGGCTGGCGCTCGGCCTCGGGCAGCATGGCCTTCGTGAGGACGAACGGGCCGAGCGCGAGCGCGTCCATGTGGGTCCGGCGGAACACGCGGAGCGCGTCGGCCGGGCTGTGGACGATGGGCTCGCCGCGCACGTTGAACGACGTGTTGACGAGGACAGGGCAACTGGTCCGGGCCTCGAACGCCTTGAGAAGCCGGTAGAAGAGGCCGTTTCGCTCTTCGGTGACGGTCTGCACGCGCGCCGAGCCATCCACGTGCGTCACGGCCGGCACGGCGCTGTCGATGTGCGCCAGCCGTCCCAGCCCCTCGCCCTCGACGTGCGCGCCGCGCACCGGGCCGACGAGGAGCATGTAGGGCGAGTCCGGCGCGTCCTCCCCAAGCTCGAAAAACTCGGCGGCCCGCTCTGCCAGCACGGCAGGCGCGAACGGCCGGAAGCTCTCGCGGAACTTGATCTGGAGGTTCACGCGGCGCTGCGTCTCGCGGTCGCGCGCGTCGGCGAGGATGGAGCGGGCGCCCAGGGCGCGGGGCCCGAACTCGGCGCGGCCCTGGAACCAGCCGACGGTTTGGCCCTCGGCCAGCAGCCCGGCCACGCGATTGCAGAGGGCGGCCTCGTCCGCCAGTTCGTCGTACGGGATGCCGTCAGCGTCGAGGACGGCGCGGATCTCGTCGGGCGCGAAGGCAGGACCGAGGGTGGCGCCGCGCATGGCGTCGTGCTCGTGCGGCTGGCGTTCTTCGCCGGCCCACTCGTGGGCGGCGACGAGCGCGGCCCCGAGGGCGCCGCCGGCATCGCCAGCGGCGGGCTGGATCCAGATCCGCTCGAACGGCCCCTCGCGGAGGAGCCGGCCGTTCGCGACGCAGTTGAGCGCGACGCCGCCGGCCAGGCACAGATTCGCCTCGCCTGTCTCGGCGTGGACGTGCCGCGCCATCCGCAGCACGGCCTCTTCGGTCACCACCTGGACGCTCCGGGCGAGGTCCATCTCCCGCTGCGTCAGCGGCGACTCGGGCGCGCGGCGCGGGCCGCCGAAGAGCTGCTCGAAGCGCCGGCCGGTCATCCTCAGACCCCACATGTAGGTGAAGGCGTCGTCGTGGAGGCGGTACGAGCCGTCGGGCTTGAGGTCGATCAGGTGCTCCAGGATCGCGTCGACGTAGCGCGGCTCGCCGTAGGGCGCCAGGCCCATCAGCTTGTACTCGCCCGAGTTGACGCGGAAGCCGCAGAAGTAGGTGAACGCCGAGTAGAGCAGCCCGAGCGAGTGCGGGAAGTGGATCTCTTCCTTGAGATCGAGACCGTTGCCATCCCCGACTCCCCATGAGGTCGTGGCCCACTCGCCGACGCCGTCGGTGGTGAGGACGGCGGCGCGCTCGAAGGGCGACGGGAAGAAGGCGCTGGCGGCGTGGCTCCGGTGGTGCTCTGAAAAAACGAGCGGGCCGTCGTAGCCCAGCTCCGAGCGGAGCGTGTCGGGCGTCCAGAGCTTGCGCTTGAGCCACAGCGGCATGGCCTCGATGAACGACGCCAGCCCGCGCGGGGCGTAGGTCAGGTACGTCTCCAGCAGCCGCTCGAAGGTGAGCAGCGGCTTGTCGTAGAACGCGACCGCGTCGAGGCCGCCCGCGTCGATGCCGGCGGCGTCGAGGCAGTAGGCGGCGGCGTGCGTGGGGAACGCCGGGTCGTGCTTGCGCCGCGTGAACCGCTCCTCCTGCGCCGCCGCCACGATCTCGCCGTCGCGGACGAGCGCGGCGGCTGAGTCGTGGTAGAAGCAGGAGAGGCCGAGGACGGTCACGGGTCAGAAGAAGCGTTCGAGGCTCTCGCGGGTGGCGACGCCGTCCTCCTTGGGAAGCCAGTACGTCTCGGCGTCCGGGTCGAGGCGGCGGTGCAGGAGGTCCTTGCCGAACAGGCGCAGGACGAGGGTGGTCGGGATGAAGACGGCGACCCAGGCGACGGTCAGGATGACGCGCGTCATGACGAAGCCCATCGCGAAGGCGAGCGCCATCCACACCTGGCGAACTGGCCGCAGAACGACGGGCGCCACGACGCCGAGGAGCACGAGCACGCCGCCGACGCCGCCGAGCCCCCAGGTCCACGCCGACGGGCCTCGGCGCCAGAGCAGCAGCGCCGCCAGCGCCACGAGCACGCCGCCGACGGTCAGCCCGAAGCTCCGAAGCGCACGCGGCGACGGGTCGAGCGCGCGGACCTCGTCGCGGACGGTCTGGAGGAAGGACTCGGCCATGGTGCGAATCGGCGGGGGGCGGAAGCTAGCGGGCGGGCCGGCCGGATGCGCGCTCTCCGGGGCCCGGCGCCCCGGGGTAGCTTCGGGTTCGTCCTCCGCTCGTCCATGCGCCGTTTCGTTCCCGCCCTCGCCCTGCCGGCTCTCGCAGCGCTTGAAGTAGGGCAGCACGTCGGCATAGC
>CAYPVZ010000318.1:0-4440 GCA_964414235.1 uncultured Rhodothermales bacterium
GTCCACTTCCGCGAGCCGGGGCAGGAGCACAAGGAGACCGTCGAGACGGGCGCGCGCGCGGCGGCCTTCGGCGGCTTCACGGCCGTCGCCTGCATGCCCAACACCGAGCCGCCGATCTCGACGCGCGACGTCGTCGAGTTCGTCCGCAAGCGGGCCGAGGGGCTGGCGGTCGACGTGTACCCCATTGGGACCGTCTCGAAGGGCCGGAAGGGCGAGGAACTGGCGGAGATGGCCGACATGGCGGCCGGCGGCGCGGTCGCGTTCTCCGACGATGGCTCGCCGGTCCAGCACGGCGGTCTCATGCGCCGCGCGCTCGAGTACGCTCGGACGCTCGGCCGGCCCATCCTGGGCCACGAGGAGGACCTGACGCTCAACCCGCACGGCCACATGAACGAGGGCGCCGTCGCGACGCGGCTCGGCCTGCCTGGCATCCCCGGCCTCGCCGAAGAGGCCATGATCGCCCGCGACGCGCTGCTGGCGGAGTTCACCGGCGCGCGCTTCCACGTCTGCCACATCTCGACCGCCCGCGCCGTCGACATCGTTCGCCGCGCGAAGGCCCGAGGCGTGCCGATCACGGCCGAGGCCTGCCCGCACCACTGGGCGCTGACCGACGCCGCCGTCGAGACGTCGGGCTACGACACGCATACGAAGATGCACCCGCCGCTCCGGACAGCCGCCGACGTGGAGGCCATCAAAGAAGGGCTGGCCGACGGCACCATCGACGCCATCGCCACCGATCACGCGCCGCACGCCCAGTTCGAGAAGGAGGTCGAGTTCATCGAGGCGCCGTTCGGCATCCTCGGGCTGGAGACGTGCTGGGGCCTGACGGTCCGCGACCTCGTGACGCCCGGCGTGCTGACGCTGGCGCAGGCCGTCCACAAGCTGGCGGTCGCTCCGCGCGAGATCCTCGGGCTGGAGATCCCGACGTTCGACCTCGGCGCTGAGGCCAACCTGACGATCTTCGACGACGCGACGGAGTGGACGTTCGAGGCGCGCCACATCCGGTCGAAGTCGACGAACACGCCGTTCGTCGGGTCCCCGATGGTGGGGCGGGCGTGGGGGATCGTCAACAGGGGCCAGTTCGTCGAGGCTGAGGCGGGGTAACAAACGAGGGGACGAGCGTTGCCGCCCGTCCCCTTCATTTCTGTCTCAATGGACTCCTCCGTCAGCCGGCTGTGAGGCGGCGGAGCTGTCCGATGGCCTCATCGCTGGCGGCAGACTTGGGTGGAGCGGTGACACCCAGATCTTGGAGGACACGCTCGTCGCTTCCGCAGTTAGCGCAGGGAGCGGCCTCTGAAACGGTCGCCAGGACCTCGCGAGCCGCCGCGTCAAGCCGCTCTTCGTTCCAGGTCCCGCGTAGGGCCTCCAGGGCAGGCGCGATGACGCCGACTTCCTGGTTTTTGGTGCGGATCAGGGTTTCGACGTAAGGTGCCATTTCCACGCTGTGGCGTTTGGCGTCAGGGCGGGAGAGCATGGCGAGCGCGACCGCTTGACGGGCGATGTCGGCGGCGGGGGACGACTCATACGTCGAGAGAAAATGCTCAGCGCGGGAGATCGCTTCAGACCACGAGGTTTCATCGCTGATCTGTTGTGCCTGAAGCATGGCGGTCACCGCGACTTCGTTGACGACTTGGGGGGCGACGTCGTGCGGCAGGCTTTCTGTTGCGAGGACCCAGGACTGAGAGGGGACAGCCGGCTCGGCGTCTAGGCGGGGTGCGTCGGTGGCCGACTCACAGCCAGTCAAGACGACGAGCAACAGCGTAAAGTAGGTAGTGTGCTTCATTGAGGAGAAGGGCTAGACGGCATCACAGGGGTCCTGAATGTCTCCGGTACCACTGATCGTAGTTACACCATTGCCGCAGTTGATGGCGAGCGCCCACCTGTTGTTTTCCTCGAGGCTGGTGAACCAACAGCCGTTCGAGGTCCAGTTGCAGATCTCGGGTTCGCGTGCAAGTACCGCCGACGGGAGGACGAGTGCGAGCAGAAGAAGGCCCTGTCTGAGATGGGGCATAGGGATAGGGGTATGATGGATTGGTATCCTAAGGAATCGGGGGGTAGTGTTTTGCCTGATAATATCGATAAGGAACACGAATGCGGGTGGCCGGGAGGCACGTCAGGGAGGGCCGATGCGGCCTGTCGATCCCAGACGGCGAAATTCCTGGAACGCCCCCTGACCGGCGCCGTCCCCAGGCTTCGCCATCGGTTCCATGCTCAGTCTCGACATCATCCAGGCGGACATCACGACGCTCGACGTCGACGCGATCGTCAACGCGGCGAACGGGAGCCTGCTCGGCGGGGGAGGCGTGGACGGAGCGATCCACCGGGCCGCAGGCCCTGAGCTCCGGCGCGCCTGCGAGCAGTTTTCAAGCGTCCGCGGCGTCCGGTGCCCCACTGGCGAGGCGCGCATCACACCGGGCTTTCGGCTGCCGGCACGGTTTGTAATCCACACTGTCGGGCCCATCTGGCGCGGCGGCGATCAGGGAGAGGACGACGCGCTGGCCTCGGCCTACCGGAGCAGCCTCGCGCTGGCGGAGGCCCATGGCCTCGACTCGGTCGCCTTCCCTGCCATCTCGACCGGCGTCTATGGCTTCCCGACCGATCGCGCGGCGCGCATCGCCGTCGGGACCATCCGCCAATGGCAGGCCGAGCACCAGCACCCAGCGAGCGTCCACCTCGTCGCCTTCGGGACGGATGCCGACCGACCGCTTCGGGCCGCGCTGGCGGACGTGGACAGGCCGTCGTAGCCGCGCGACGGCTCTAGCTTCGGGTCGCCGCATCTCCCGCTCGTGACCCTCAGGCGCACCGTCTCCCACCGGGCCGCCGTCTTCATCGGCGGGGTGCTTCTCCTGGGCGGATTCCTGCTGGCGACGCTCGGGGTGGAGGCCTGGCGCGTCCGTGGCGTCGACGCGCGCGATCTGGAGCAGGCGCAGGCGGAGACCGTCGTCCACGTCCGCGCCGAACTGGCGGCCCTCGTCGGCGAACTCCGCCAGCAGGCCGAGGCGGTCGCTGCCCTTCCGGCCGTCGCCACGGCGCTCGCTCGGGACTCGGTGGGGGTGGAGAGTGAGGCCCTGAGGGCGTTGGCCGAGCAGCCACGGTCGGAGCTCGTTTCGGTCGAGGTCATCGCGGCCTCCGGCGACGTCGTCGCGTGGGACGGCCCGCTGTTTCCTCGCCTCGGCGGCCCCCCGCCCGACACCCTGCTCACGCGCGTCGTGGCGGACGACGCCAATCGCCGGGCGCTCGTCGTCTGGGAGCCGGTCCGCCAGGGCGACCGCGTGATCGGGGCCGTCCGCGTGGCGCGGCTCGTGCAGGCCGCGGTGCCTGTCCGGAACCGCTACCTCCAGGACTACGACGTGGCGGACCAGTGGCGGCTCGGAACGCCGGTGCCGTTCGTCGTCCGCTTCGGCAGCGGTGGCGAGGGAACGGTGCTCGTGGGGCCGGATGGGAGCCCGCTCGGGCGGGTCGACGTGCCGCGCCCGACGGCCGAGTCGCTCGCGTCGGTCCGGCGCGACGGCGTCCGTGCCGTAGCCGCATTCTGGGCCGTTTTGTTGATGGGGTGGATGCTCGCCGGACTGGCCGGTGTGTTACTGGGGACCGTCCGGGCCGCCGAGCGGCGGAGCACACGGCGTCGGTGGCTCGTCGCCGGCGGCGCGCTCGTCGCGCTCGTCGCGGGGCTGGCCGCAATGCGCTACGCGCTCCTCGCCCTCGACGTCCCGGTCCGCTGGCTCGACGGCGCCCGGCGTCCGGCCGCCCTGTTCGACCCTGCCTTGCTGGCCTCGACCTGCGCAGGGGGCGCGCTTCGCTCGCCGGGCGCCCTCGCGCTCTCGGCCGTGCTCGTGCTGGCGGCGGCCGGCGCGGCGCTCGTCTTCGTGCTCCGCTACGTGTCGGGCGCCTCAGAACGCACGCACGGACCCACCCGTCAGGCCATCGGGTGGGCGGGCGTGCTCGTCGTGACGCCGCTGGCGCTCGTCGGCGGGCTCCGGTGGGTGCAGCAGGCCGTCCTGGACGCGACCATCCCGTACACGGATCAGACCGGGCCGCTCATCGACGGGCCGGCGCTCGTGGTGCTGGCCGGGCTCGTCGCGGTGCTGGCGACCGTCGTCGCGCTCGTGGCGGGGGCCGTCCTCGTGGCACGGGCGGGCGGCGGGCGGGCGCCGTGGATCCTGCCCGTCACGCTCGCGCTCGTCGCCAGCGGGGCGGCTGCGTTCGGGATGAGGTTGCCGCTCGGGCCTGCCGTCGCGCTGGCGGGCCTCGGTGCCGGGCTGGCGGCCGTCCTCTTCGGGCGCCCCGAGCGCTGGGTGTGGCCGCTGACGTTCCGTGGCGTCCTCGTGGGCGCGCTGGTGCTGGCACCCGTCCTCTACGGCGCCATGCGCGGGCCGCTCCGCGAACGGACGGTCATGCTCCTCACCGACGCCGCCTTCGCCTTCTCCGACGCCCGCGACG
>CAYPVZ010000319.1:0-4427 GCA_964414235.1 uncultured Rhodothermales bacterium
GCCAAGCGGGCGCTGAAGGACAAGCCGATCGAGCGCGTGGTCTTCAATGCGATCCTGCCCTACGACTTCGTCCTCTCCCTCGCGCTCGACCGGCTCCGGGCGGACCTCGCCGGCCTGTTCGAGCCGTGGCTCGACACGGTCGCCGAGCTCGAGGCGCTCTCGGCGCTCGCCGCCTTCGCGGACCGCCAGTCGGGCGCCGCCGTCTTCCCGGACCTCGACGCCGACGCGCTCTTCGACGCCCGCGGCCTCCGCCACCCGCTGCTGGCGGAGGCCGTCGGCAACGACGTGGCACTCGACATGGGCGGCGTGCTCCTCTTGACCGGGTCGAACATGTCGGGCAAGAGCACCTTCCTCCGGTCCGTCGGGCTGGCGAGCGTGCTGGCGACGGCGGGCGGGCCCGTCACGGCGACGGCCCTGCGCCTGCGTCCGCTCCGCCCGGTCACCTCCATGCGGATCGGCGACGCGCTGCAGGAGGGGCTCTCGACGTTCTACGCCGAGGTCCGCCGCCTCCGCACGCTGCTCGACGCCGTCGCGGCCGACGGGCCGCCCGCGCTCGTGCTCATCGACGAGATGCTGCGCGGGACGAACAACCGCGAGCGGCTAGCGGGCGCGCAGGGTGTCGTCCGCGCGCTGGCCGGCGCCGAGGCGACGTCCCTCGTGGCGACGCACGACCTCGCGCTGGCGGACCTCGCCGACGAGCGGTCGGAGGTCCGCAACGCGCACTTCCGCGAGACGGCCGAGGGCGACCGCCTGACGTTCGACTACCGCCTCCGCGAGGGCCCGTGCCCCACGACGAACGCGCTCGTCATCATGCGCCGGGCCGGCCTCCCGGTGGAGACGCCGGCCTAGCTCGCGTCCAGTTCCGCGTCCAGTTCGGCCGACTCCTCCGAGGTCGTCGGGCGGACGATGGCGATGGAGCGGACCTGAAGGGCCTGCCGGAGCACGCCGTCCTTGACCTCGGGCGCCGTCACCGGGCGCTCGTCGCCGGGCTCCAGATGGATCGCGCGGGTGTCGAGGCGGAGGTCGAGCGAGGCCTCGGATACGTTCTTGATAATCATCCCGCGGCGTTCGGGCATGGCGACAGAGAAGGACTTGAAGGGGAACGAGCCGCCCAAGATATTGCAGTGGCCCGGCTCACGACCCATGTCCACGCCCTCCCCCTTCACCCGACTGGCCGCCTCCGCGACGCGCATCGTCGGCGGACTCGCGGGTCTCGCCTATCCGCCGCTCTGCCTCGGCTGCGAAACGCGGCTCCCGGACGCCACCGACGCCCTCTGCGCGACGTGTCTCCGCGGCCTTCCCCGCGCCGACGCCCACGCCCTCCGCCAGCTTCTGGCAGGTGCTCCCATTGAGCACGCCGTCTCGCTCTGGACGTTCGACCCCGGCGGCACCGTCCGGCGCGTCCAGCACGCGCTGAAGTACGGCGGCCGCCCGTCGCTCGGGCAGCCCTTGGGCCGCTCCCTCGGCCGGGCGGCGGCCGAGGCCGGGATCAGGCCGGACGTCGTCACCGCGGTGCCGCTGTCGCGGGTGCGGACACTGGAGCGCGGCTACAACCAGTCCGCCGCGCTGGCGGAGGGTGTCGCCGAGGCCCTCCGCGTCCTCGCCCGCCCACTCCTCGTACGCACGCGGGCGACGCAGGCGCAGGCCACGCTCTCGGCCACCGCGCGCCGCCGCAACGTCGACGGCGCCTTCGCGCTCGCCCCCGGCGTGCGCGCCGACGGACTCCGCGTGCTCCTCGTGGATGACGTGCTCACGACGGGCGCCACGCTGGCGGCAGCGGCCCGTCCGCTCGTCGCCGCCGGCGCGACGGTCGACGTCGCAGCCCTCGCACTCGCGGGCACCTAGACGTTCAGTCCCAGGGCCGGATGGCCAACGGAGGCGCTCCTGGGACTGACCACCTACCCGAAGAGAACATCTTCGAGCTGGCGGACGGCGGCGTCCTCGTGCGCCATCTGCGCTTCGAGAGACTCGAAGACCGGTGCTGGCCGCTCACGCCGGGCCTGGACGTCTTGCTCGTGAACGCGGACCGGTTTGGCTTCGGCTTCCTTCCGACCCTGCTCGACGGCCTGCTCCGCCTCGATTTCGGCCTGGACGAGATCGGCGAATGGCTCCTGCGCCTTGGCGAACATGACGTGCGGCTCCTCGACGGGATAGCCGGCCGCCTGACGCTCGCGATAGAGCTTGAGGCATCCGTTCCACAGCGCGCGCCGGAAGCCCCACTTCTCGACCGAGAAGGACCCGGCCTTCCGCTTGCCCGCCGCGTCCATCCAGTTGAGCTGGACGTAGAGCTTGGGCGCCGTGCCCTCGTCCTTCTCACGGACCGAGAGGCCGACGACGCCGGTGTTGCTCCAGGCTTTCCGCGGCTTCTGCGGCTCGTCCGGGAGCTCCGCCAGCAGGCGGTCGCGGTAGTCGAGGGCAGCTTCCAGGGCACTATCGCGGCCGTCGTGCTTCGCGTCGGCGAAGAACTTGGAGAGCCGCTCGCCGTCGCGCCGGGCGCGGACTTGCCAGCCGTGCGTGGGGTGCCGCTTCGGATGCGCATCGGAGGGCTCGATGTCGATCCGCGTGATGTGGTGGAGCCGGCGTGGGTCCGGCAGGCGCTCGTCGGCAGCGCCGTTCGTCTCAAGGGCCATCGGGTCGGGGTGAGTCGACTCGGTCGGGCGCCGTGCGGCAGCCCGGGGTTAGGCAGACAGGACTACGGGGCGACGGCCTCGACGCGCACGATCTCAGGGACGGCGCGGCGGATGGCCTGCTCGATTCCAGCCCGGAGCGTCATCATGCTCATGGGACACGTGCCGCAGGCGCCGAGCAGCTGGAGCTCGACGACCATCTCGTCGGTCACGTCCTTGAGGCGGACGCTGCCGCCGTCGGCCATGAGATAGGGCCGGATGGCGTCGAGCGTGTCCTCAATCCGCTGGCGGAGGTCGGGGTCGGCGGGGTCCACTGGGGTGTCCTGTCCGCGGGGGTGAGCCCGAAGGTAGCCACACTTCGGCCCGGCCCCGCCTACTTGTAGAGGATCTCGATGGGCAGGGTCGGCGGCGCCTCGTCATTGCGGCGCGCGACCTCCGCCGCGACGCGATCCGCCATGGCCGAAAAGGCCTGCGCCGTCGCGCTCTCGGGCTCGGCGAGGACGATGGGCGTACCGCGGTCGCCGGCCTCGCGTGCAGCCTGTTCGATGGGGACTTCACCGAGAACCGGCACGCCGATCTCGGCCGCCAGCCGCTGCGCACCGGCCTCGCCGAAGAGGTAGTAGCGGCGGTCCGGCAGGTCCGGCGGCGTGAAGTAGGCCATGTTCTCGACCACGCCGAGCACCGGGACGTGGACGTTCTCGAACATCTTGACGGCCTTGCGCGCGTCCGCCAGCGCCACGGGCTGGGGCGTCGAGACGACGACGGCGCCGGTGAGCGGGACAGTCTGGACGAGCGTGAGCTGGATGTCGCCGGTGCCCGGCGGCAGGTCGATCACGAGGTAGTCCAGCTCGCCCCAGGCGGCCTGACCGAGGAACTGGCGGACGGCGCTCGACACCATCGGCCCGCGCCAGATGACGGCGTTGGCCTCGTCCACGAGGAAGCCCATCGACAGCAGCTTCACGCCGTAGCGGACGAGCGGGACGATGTGGCGCTCGTCGTTGACGCGCGGCTTCTCGTCCTCGGGGATGCCGAACATGAGCGGCACGCTCGGCCCGTAGACGTCGGCGTCGAGCAGGCCCACCGCGGCGCCGCTCTTCGCCAGGGCCGCCGCGAGGTTGGCCGCGACGGTGCTCTTGCCGACACCGCCCTTGCCGCTGGCGACGGCGATGAAGTTGGTCACGCCGGCCACGCCGCGCGGCTTCTCGGGACGGGGGGCGGGAGCGTCGGCCATGGCTGTGGGTGCGGTTCGGTGGGGACCCGAGGGTACGTCCCCGGTTCCGTCGTGCGGAGCTCGACGCCCGGCTTCGCGGGGTTCTTACCGGGCGCCCTCGGCGAGCGCCAGTCCGTGGCGAAGGCCACCGGCCGTCGGTACGTAGGCGTCGGCGCCGAAGCGGGTGAGGACAGCGTCGAGCAGCAGGAGCGCGGCGGCGGCGATGTCCTCGCGGCCCGCCAGCACGTCGGGCGCGACGGCGAGGGCATCCTCGGGAGCCAGCGCGAGCAGCCGGTCGCGCCACTGGCGGACGGCCCCGGCCGGCACGCGGTCGTCGGCCCCGACGAGTCGCCCGACGAGCCGGCCCACGCTGCCGGTCGCCACGAGCGGGGCCTCTCCCCTCTTCACCCGGACCGCCGCGTAGATCGCCTCCGCGTCAGCGAGCGCGGCCTTGATGGCGGTATCGGCCGGCGGCCGGTCCGAACAATGACGCTCCGTGAGGCGGACGCTGCCGACGTCGACGCTCTGGCGATCCACGACGCCCTCGGCCCGCGTGCCGCGCGCGACCTCCGTCGAGCCCCCGCCGATGT
>CAYPVZ010000320.1:0-4421 GCA_964414235.1 uncultured Rhodothermales bacterium
CGCGTGGACGACGGCGGGCCGGCGCAGCGGCCCGCCGTCGTCCACGCGCAGCCCGACGCCCTCCGCCAGCGGCAGGCGGTCTTCGAGCAGACCGGCGGCCTCCACGCCGCCGCGCTGTTCTCCGCGGCCGGAGACCTCGTGCGGCTGGCCGAAGACGTCGGCCGGCACAACGCGGTCGACAAGCTGGTCGGCTCGTTCCTCGAAGCGAACGAGCACGTGCCGGCGGACCACGTGCTCCTGGTCAGCGGGCGGGCGTCGTTCGAGCTGGTCCAGAAGGCGCTGATGGCCGGCATCGCCGTGCTCGCCGCCGTCGGCGCGCCGTCGTCGCTGGCGGTGGATCTCGCGGAGGAGCACGGGATGACGCTGCTCGGGTTCGTCCGCGACGGCCGGTTCAACGTCTATGCCGGGGCCGAGCGGATCGAAGAGGCGGGCGCGTAGCGCGGCTGTTCGGGGCCGCGCGTCTACCTTCGAGCGCACTTCCGCCGCCGCCCATGCGCCCGACGCGTCTCGTTTCGATCATCGGTCTCGCCGCGCTGGCGGCCTGCGGGCCCGCGCCCTCGCGCGTCGCCAGCGGCACGGAGGGCGCCGCCGTCGACACGGTCTTCTTCGACGGCTTCGACGACGGCGCGCTCGACCGGATGCGCTGGACCGTGCTCGTGACCGGCGAGACGTTCGGCGTCGTCAACGACGAACAGCAGGCCTATGTCGATTCGGACTCGACGGTCGACGTCGTCCGCCAGGCGGCCGGGGCCGAGGGCGGGGCGCTCCGGATCCGCGCATGGCCGCGTCCCGGTTTCTCTGATCGCGAGGGGCGGACGTTCGACTTCGTCTCGGGACGCCTCAACACGCGCGGCAAGGTGGCCTTCACGTATGGCACGGCCGCGGCGCGGATGAAGCTGCCGGCCGGCGCCGGCTTCTGGCCCGCCTTCTGGCTCCTCGGCGACGGCCGATGGCCCGACATCGGCGAGATCGACGTCATGGAGAACGTCGGCGACCCGGCGTGGACGAACGCGGCGCTCCACGGGCCCGACTACTCCGGCGA
Organism: uncultured Rhodothermales bacterium; assembly: GCA_964414235.1. Lineage (GTDB taxonomy): Bacteria > Bacteroidota > Rhodothermia > Rhodothermales > Rubricoccaceae > Rubrivirga. Next base: position 1,043 of record CAYPVZ010000320.1, read on the forward strand.
CACGCCGCTCTACGCGCGGTCCACGTTCCCCGAGGGCGAGGACGTCACCGGCTGGCACGTCTATGCGGTCGACTGGTCGCCCGACGCGCTCGTCTTCCGGGTCGACGGGCGCGTGTTCTACGAGGTCACGCGGGCGGCCGTCGAGGGCTACGGGCGCTGGGCGTTCGACAACCCGAAGTTTCTCATCGTCAACCTCGCGCTGGGCGGCACCTACCCGCGCGGCGTCAACGGCGTGACGGAGCCCTACCCCGGCCTCCCGGCTTCGACGGTCGACCTCATCCGCCAGGGGCACGCCGAGGTCCTCGTCGACTGGGTCCTGGTGACGCGCTGAGGCCGTCGGCTCGCGCGGGTCGCCAGCCGGACGGTCAGGCGCCGCACTCGTCGCAGCGGACGGGCTCCCCGGAGATCAGGCGCGCGATCCAGTCGACCAGCCGGGTGCCTCCGGCCGTGTAGTCGTAGAAGGCGTCGGTTCGCATCAGGCCGTGGTCGGGCCCGCTCACGGCGAAGCTGTGGATGGAGGAGTGCGCCGCCTCCACCCGTTCCAGAAGGGCGTACGTCTCCTCACGCCACGCGGGCGACCCGGAGATCAGGTAGAAGGCGGACTGGATCGCGTCCCGGTCGCTCGTGATCTGGACGATGGCCTCCATGTTCGGAGGGCCCGCGGCTTCCTGGTAGGCCCGTTCGAGCGTGAGCGGGGCGTCGCCGGAGTAGTCGGGCCCGTGGAGCGCCACGTTCGTGTCGAACATGCCGGAGCAATTCACCCAGTCCCAGCAGGCCCCGCCCCCCTGGAAGTAGATCAGGAGGCGCGAGTCGTCGGTGCCCGGGGGGTAGAAGAAATGGTAGGGGGACCGAAGGGCGCACCGGGAGCCGTCTCCGCCCTCGACGCGCGTCCATGTGGTCTGGGCACTGGCTGTACTCAGCAGAGCGACGGCGAGGAAAAGACGGAGCATGGACGTCAGGTGGGGAGAGCCTGTAGGGTGCGGGCGCGGCCGCCGGCCCCTCAGGCATCGCTGTACTGTGGGTGCACGGGTCGTCGCCTACCGCGTCGGAGGAACCTCAGGGCTTGGTCGCGTCGTCCCCGTCGCGTTCCCGCCCGATTGCCCATGTCCGACCCTGCCGCCGTCGTCGACGATGTGGTCCGCTCCCGAACGACCGCCAAGGTCGAGGTCGAGGGCGCCGCGCCCGTCGAAGGCGGACTCTCCCGCGCTGTGATCGAGGACGTGCTCGCGACAGCCGGCTTTGCGCCGTTCCACCACGCAGCCGCAGGTGTGGCGTCCGGCGAGGCCGTCGAGCCCTGGCGGTGCCACGTGCTCGACGCGGCGGCCTGCCGCTGGCTCCGCCAGCGGGCGCTGGCGGCCGGCGTCGGCGGACGGGTCCCGCGGCTGCTCGGGGCGCTCGACCTCACCGTCCGGGAGAACCTCCTGCTCGGGGCGGCCTCGGCGCTGGCGGTCGTGACGTGGATGCCGGAGGGGCCGAGCGAGCCCGGCCCACGCGTCCGGTTCGAGGGGACGCTGGCGAACATGGAGCACGTGGCCGCCGTGGGCGGCATGGTACAGACCGCGCTCGTCGCCGCGACGGCGCGCGGGATCCCGACGTACTGGTCGAGCGGGGGATGGATCGGGACGGCCGAAGGGCTGGCGACGCTCGGGATTCCGTCCGGCGAGATCCTGCTCGCGGCTGTGTTCTTCGCGCCGCCGGCGCTCGATGGGGCCGAGGTCTCGCCGGGCAAGCACCGGGACCGGCGGAGCCCGCTCGGCGCCTGGGCCCGGTGGGTGGAGCCGCCGGAGGGGGGCTGAGGGGCGCCTGTTCCGTGCCCGGAGTGGGACTCGAACCCACAAGGTGTTGCCACCGGCGGATTTTGAGTCCGCTGCGTCTACCGATTCCGCCATCCGGGCTGGCCGCCGAAATCTAGCACGGTCGGGCGGGGGAGGGGGGGCCGCCGTAGGAATCCGCCCGTACGGGTCCGGGGCCTGAACAGCGCGCGGGGCGGGGCGTAGGTCCTCCTCCCCCCCTGGTTCCTCGTGTCGCTCGTCCTCGTCGCCAACCGTGCGCCCATTCGAAAAACCGACGACGGGTGGGTGCCGAGCCTCGGCGGGCTGGCGTCGGCGCTGCTGCCGGTGCTCGAAGACCGGGGTGGCGCCTGGGTCGCGATGCAGGAGCCCGGCGAGGACACGCCGCTCCAGCAGCGCTACCCGCCGGACGTGCCGGCCTTCACGGTCCGCCGGGTGCCGCTGGAGGGGCCCGAGTTCGAGGCCTTCTACCAGGGCATGGCGAACCGGGTGCTGTGGCCGCTGGCGCACTACCTCGTCGAGCACGTCGAGCCGGACCGGACCTTCCGCGACGCCTACCGGGCCGTGAACCGGCGCTTCGCGCACGCGGCGCTCGACGTGGCCCGCCAGTTCGTGGCCGACGGCGAGACGCCCCGCTTCTGGGTCCAGGACTACCACATGATGCTCGTCCCGGAGACGCTCCGGCTGGGCATGCCAGAGGCCCAGATCGGCTTCTTCTGGCACATCCCGTGGCCCGCGCCCGAGGTCTACCGCATCCTGCCCTCGGCGCGGGCGCTGCTGCGGGGCCTGCTCGGGGCCGACCTGCTCGGCTTCCACACGGCCGGCGACGCCGAGAACTTCCGCGAGTCGGCGCGGGACCTGCTGGGGGCGACGCTCGACGGCGAGGCGGTGCTCTGGGAGGGCCGGCGCGTGCGGGCCGAGGCGCACCCCATCGGGATCGACGTGGAGCGGTTCGAGGAGCTGGCGACGACGCCGGAGGCGGCGCGGACGGCCGACGAGCTCCACGCCGACCTCGGCAGCGTCCAGATCGTGCTCGGCGTGGACCGGCTGGACTACACGAAGGGGCTGCTGCTGCGGATGGAGGCCTTCGAGCGGTTCCTGGAGAAGTACCCCGAGCGGCACGGGACGGTCTCGCTGGTGCAGGTGGCGACGCCGTCGCGGACGGGCGTGCCGGCCTACGACCTGCTCAAGCGCGAGATGGACGAGGCCTCGGGCCGCATCAACGGCCGGTTCGCCAAGGGCGCCTGGGCGCCGGTGCGCTACCGCTACCAGTCGTTCGACCCGGCGGAGCTGGCGGCGCTCTACCGCGCGGCCGACGTGGCCCTCGTGACGCCGCTGCGCGACGGCATGAACCTCGTGGCCCACGAGTACGCCGCGGCGAACGCCGCCGCCGTGGCCGAGGGCGCGAACCCGGGCGTGCTGCTCCTGAGCGAGCTGGCCGGCGCGGCCGACTACCTCGACGGCGCCGTCCTGGTCAACCCGTACGACGTGGACGGCGTCGCGCAGTCGCTGGCCGAGGCGCTCGACATGGCCGAGGACGAGCGCGCGGCGCGGCTGGGCCGGCTCGTCCGGGTCGTCCGGCCGCTCGC
>CAYPVZ010000321.1:0-4413 GCA_964414235.1 uncultured Rhodothermales bacterium
GGTCCTCACGATGACCGATCCGCCCATGGGCTTCGCGGCGGGCCCGTGGCTGGCGAAGGCCGCCGGCGCGCCGGCCGTGCACTGGGCGCAGGACCTCTACCCGGACGTCGCGGAGGCGCTCGGCGTGCTCCGGCCGGGCGGCCCCCTTGCTCGCGCGCTCCGCGCCGCCAGCACCCGCGCGCTGCGCCGCCACGACGCCGTCGTCGCCGTGGGGCGGTGCATGGCCGAGCGCCTCGTCGCGCGCGGCGTCCCCCCCGAACGGGTCGAGGTGATTCCGAACTGGGCGCTCGCGGGCGTCGCGCCGGTCGCGCCCGAGGCGAACGCGTTCCGAGCCGAGCACGCGCCGCCGGGCGCGTTCGTCGTCGGCTACTCGGGAAACATGGGGCTGGCGCATCCCCTCGGCCCGCTCCTCGCCGCCGCCGCCGAGCTGGCGGCGACCGACCCCGATGTCCGGATGCTGCTGGTCGGGGACGGCGCACGGCGGGACTGGGTCGAGCGCGAGGTCGCGGCGCGCGGGCTCGTCAACGTCCGGCTGCTGCCGTTCCAGCCCCGCCAGCGGCTGGCAGAGAGCCTGTCGGCGGCAGACCTCCACGTGGTCACGATGGCGCCGGACCTGGCCGGCATCGTCGTGCCGAGCAAGGCCTACGGCGTCCTCCGCGCCGGTCGGCCGATGCTCTTCCTGGGCCCCGAGTCGAGCGAGATCGCGCGCGGGATCGAGGCTGACGGAACGGGCGAGGTCGTCGCGCCGGACGGGCCTGCGCTCGCCGCGGCCATCCGGCGCTGGCGGGACGATCCCGCCCGCCGCGCCGCCGCACAGGAGGCTGCGCTCGCTCGCACCGTCGGAGGACGCGACGCCGCCGTCGCTGCCTTCGACGCTCTGTTCCACCGTCTCCTCACCCGGGCGACATGACGCACTCCACGGTCTTCGTCTGCCCGTTCCCGCCGCCGCTGACGGGGCAGGCTGTCGCCTCCGAGACGTTCTTCGAGCTCCTGCGGCCGCTCGTCCCGGTCGAGCACGTCCCGATCCGCGGCCCCGTGCTGGCGGCTGGCGGACAGGCGGGCCGAACCGAGCGGGTGCGCGCGCACGTCGACGCGCTCCGCGCGCTGCGCCGCCGACTGGCGGACGCGCCCGGCGCCACGGTCTACTTCTGCCCGTCCGGCTCGGCCTTCGGGCTGCTGCGTGACCTCGCGCTCGTCGCGGCGGCGCGGGGACGGGCGGGGCGCATCGTCGGCCACATCCACTCGGGCAACTACGACGTCCACTGGGAGCACCCCGTGCAGGCGGAGCTGGCGCGCCGGCTCGCGACGGCCGTGGACGCCTTCCTCGTCCCGACCGAGACGCAGGCGGCCCGCGTCCGGCGCGTGATGCCCGACACGCCGGTCCACGTGGTGACCAACGTCGTCACGGGCGACGTCCGCCTCTCGGACGCGGCCGTCGAGGCCGCGTGGGCGCGCCGAAAAGCACCGGGGCCGCTCCGCGTCCTCTACCTCAGCAACTTCTACCGGACCAAGGGCTACCGCGACGTGCTCGATGCCGTCGCCGCGGCGCAGGCGCCGGTGGAGGCGACGTTCGTCGGCACGTGGCCGCTCGGCGAAGACGCCGACGCCTTCCTCGACCGCGCTCGCCAGCTCGGCGTGGCCGCGCGCGTGGCGGTGCGCCCGCCCGCCGTCTCCCGCGCCGCCGTCCGCGACCTCTTCGCCGCGGCCGACGTCGTCGCGCTCCCGACGCAGTACCCCCAGGAGGCCCAGCCGCTGGCGGTCCTCGAGGGCATGGCCAACGGGTGCGCCATCGTCGCCACGCCGCACGCCTCGATCCCCGAGTACGTCCACGACGGCCGGACCGGCCTGCTCGTGCCGCCCCGCGACGTCGCCGCGCTCGCCGCCGCGCTCGACCGGCTGGCGGACCGCGCCGAGCTCGTCCGCATCGGCCGCAAGGCACGCGCCATGGCCAACCTCGCGTTCTCTCCGCACGTCGCGCTTCCCCCGCTCCTCGACGCGCTCGGCTACGACCGGGCTATCTTGACCCCATGAGTCACGTCCAGACCACCGCGCAGGAGCTTCTCCGGTCTCACCGGACCCTCGCGCTGTTTCTCGCCAAGATGGTCGCCGCCTACGCGGTGTGGTTCGTCCTCTACGACCTCTGGCTCCTGCCCGACGGCACGGTCGACCAGTGGCTCTCGCTTCACGTGGCCTCCTGGACCGGCGGCATCCTGTCGCTGTTCTCCGACGCCGTCGCCGTCGACGGGCGGACCGTGACGCTCCACGACGCGGGCATCTACATCGAGGACGGCTGCAACGGGCTCTCGGCCCTGAGCCTCTTCGTCGGCTTCGTCATCGCCTACCCGGGGACCTGGGCCCGACGGGCGCTCTTCATCCCCGCCGGGCTGGCGCTCATCGTGCTCACCAACGTGATCCGGTGCGTCTCGCTCCTCGTCATCTCGGACCGCTGGCCCGAGATGTTCGCCTCCGTCCACGGCTTCCACGCGCTGTTCGTGTTCTACGTCGTCATCTTCGCCCTGTGGGTCGTGTGGACGCACGTCGGCGAAGGCAAGGACGAGCCGGGCCCGACCGGCGCCCCGACCCTGAGCGCCGCGTGACGCTCCGCGAGAAGGCCGGCCGCGTGGTGCGCCGGCACCCGAAGCTGTGGGGGCTCGCCTTCGCCGTCCTGCTGGCCGGCGCCTACGTCGTGGGCCTGCGGCCGCTCCGCGTCGCCATGGGCGACCACGTCGCGCTGCCGCTCTTCCAGTCCATCCATACGCCACGCTCGGAGCAGTTCGAGCTCCAGCAGACGCCGCTCGTGCGGGGCAGCGTCTACGCCGTGCCGCGCGGCGAGATGACCGACCAGGCGCGGCTGGCCGGCACCGCCCAGTGGGCCCCGCCCGCCGGCGCCCTGTTCATCCTCCCGGCGCTCTTCCTCGTGCTGGCGTTCCCGGACAAGCCGTACTGGCTCTACCTCTTCGCCTACCACGTCGCCGTCGGCGCCGCCGCGCTCCTCGTGTTCGCCGTCGGGCTCGGGTGGGCCGAGCCCGCCTTCTCGCTCTACACGTTCTCGCGGACCTACATGACCGAAGGCGTCAGCCTCGCCGTCCCGCTCCTGCTGTGGCTGGCGGGCCGCGCCAGCGGTCAGGACGCCGACGTCTCCGCGGCCTCCGCCAGCGCCTCCTGACCCTGCCCCTCGTCCTCCAGCAGGAGGTCGAAGAGGTGCGCCAGCGTCGCGCGCAGCGTCCCGCGCGGCACGATCCGGTCCACGAAGCCCTGCGCCACGAGGAACTCGGCCGTCTGGAAGCCCGGCGGCAGGTCGCGCCCGATCGTCTCCCGGATCACGCGCGGCCCGGCGAAGCCGATCAGCGCGCCCGGCTCCGCCAGGTTGAGGTCGCCCAGCATCGCGAACGACGCCGTCACGCCCCCCGTCGTCGGGTGTGTCAGCAGCGAGACGTAGGGCAGCCCCTTCTCGGCCAGGACCGCCAGGTTCGCGCTCGTCTTCGCCATCTGCATCAGCGACAGCGCCCCCTCCATCATCCGCGCCCCGCCCGACTGGCTGATGACGAGGCACGCCCGGTCCTCGTCCACCGCCCGCCGCACGGCCCGCGAGATCGTCTCGCCCACCACCGAGCCCATCGACCCGCCGATGTACGAGAAGTCCATCGCCGCGATCGACGTCGGGTGCCCGCCGACCGTCCCGGTGCCGCTCACGATGGCGTCGTTCAGCCCCGTCTTGCGGTCGGCCGCCACCACCCGGTCCGGGTACGCCTTCGTGTCCACGAACTCCAGCGGGTCCCCCGAGTGAAGGTGCGCGTCGTGCCGCGTGAACGCCCCGTCGTCGAACAGGAACTGGAGGTACCCCAGCCCCGACATCGGGTAGTGATGGCCGCACGAGGGACAGACGCGCAGGTTCTCTTCGATCTCGCGCTGACTGGCGATCGTGCCGCACTGCGGACACTTCTGCCAGTAGCCCTCGGGGGTGTCGTTGCGGTCGCGGCGGTCGGTCTTGATGCCGGCCGAATCACGCTTGAACCAGGCCATGGGAGAGACGGGGGGCCGTCACAGGGAGGGAGACGCGAAGATAGCCCGGGGCTGTGACGTCGCGACGGGCTTGAGGTAGAGGGGCTCGACCGCCGCCGCGTCGTCGGCGCCGCCCGCCTCGACCTGGCGGCGCCCGAGGCGGGCTACTACTACCCCCGAGGCGCGGAGGTCGCGCCGCGGGAGGTCCGGGCGGACGTCCGCCAGCCGGTCGGCCCCTGGGCCGCCCAGGGCCACCACGTCGGCGGGCAGCCAGCCGGCCGCGTCGCCGACGGCCAGCGCGGCCGCAGGCACGGCATCCACACCGTCGGCGAGGACGGCCGCGTACACCTCGCCCCGGCGCGCCGGCAGCACGACGGCCACGGGGCCCGGCACCGGCGCGCTGGGGCGAGG
>CAYPVZ010000322.1:0-4413 GCA_964414235.1 uncultured Rhodothermales bacterium
GTGTATGTGGAGTGCCCCTACCGCCGCCGCTGGAAGGAGAACGGTGATACGGCTGCCTTCGCTGCCGGCTTGATGGCCACCATCCGCAGCTGGAGTCGCCACAGCTTTGCCTCAACCGCTGGCGATGCCGTCGCCGATGAGCTGGACGGGCGCGGCGCCGGCCGGCACCACGAGGTCCTGGAGCCGCGCGCTGGCGGTCTGCGCGGGCGCGGCGGGCGCGACGACGAGCGCCGCCAGCAGGAGCGCCGCGAGCGGCGCGCGGAGGAGGAGCGCGCGCATGGGCTAGTTGGCGGCGGCGCTGCCGCCCAGCAGGACGGCCGCGACCACGACGGCGGCCGTCCCGACGACCGTCAGGAAGCGGCCGCGGAGGAAGCGCGGGCCGCCGCCCTCCTGGCGGTAGACCACGTCGGCGCCGGCGATCTGGTAGGAGTAGACCGTGTTGCCCGTGCTCACGTCGGCTGGGCGGACCAGCCCGCGCACGGTCATCAGGTGGACGTCGCCGTCGACGTTGAGCCGGCGCTCGCCCTCGATGGCGAGGTTGCCGGCCGGGTCGACCGAGACCACGCGGGCGGTGATGGTGCCCGCCAGCAGGTCGCTCTGGACCGTCCGGCTGTCGGCCGCGCGGCTCCCCCCGGCCTGGGCGTCGAGGCTAAAGAAGTCGCCGAGCGACGTCGAGCCGGCGCCCGCGACCTGAGCCGTGGATTGGGCCGAGCTCTCGGACTGGCGCCGTGCCGAGGTCCGCTCCGCGAGGACGACCGTCAGGAGGTCGCCGGCCTGGTAGGCGCGGAGGTCGGAAAAGAGCGAGACCGGGCGGCGCTGCGTCGCCTCGGCGACGGGCGGCGCGACGGCTGGCGGCGACGCCAGCGGCGGGTCGGCCGGCGTCTGGGCGACGACGGGCGCCGCGAGGAGGAGCAGGACGAGCAGGCGGGTCATGGCTTAGAGGGTGGCGGTCCAGTCGCCCTCGCCGGGCGCGGTCAGGCGGACGCGGTACGTGGAGCGGGTGTCGGGGCAGACGGCGCGGACGCTCTCGCCGACAGCGCCGCGCTCGCGCGCCTCGCAGTCGAGCGTGATGGCGACGGCGCCGCGCGTGTAGCGGACGCGGAGCGGCGCGCCGGTCTCGACGGCAGCCGGCGCCTCGACGAGCCGCGTCGTGAGGACGGTGCCGGCCGCGAGCGACCGCGTCGCCGTCCAGTCGGACTGGCGGAGCATGTCAGCATCGAGCACGTCGCGGAGCCGCGTCGTCTCGACGCGCTCCAGGCGGACGGCCCCGGCGACCGGGTCGCCGCGCTCGACGGCCTGCGCCAGCACGGGCACGGTCTCGAAGACGGCGACCTCCAGAAAGGCCCAGCCGGCCGACGTCCAGGCGCCGTCGACCTGCGTCTCGACCGCGGCCGAGACGCGGCCTCGGGGCGTGTCGCGAAACACAATGCGGAGTGGGGTCTCGGCGCTCTCGGCGCCGCCGCTGAGGCGAACGACGCGGACCTCGGCGTCCGGCCACACGCTGGCGACGGCAGCCTCAGCGGCCGCGACCACGTCCGCCTCGCTGGCGGAGGCCGCCAACCGTGAGGTCGACGCAGTCAGCGGGACGAACGCGAACGCGAGCAGGAGGCCGAGGCGGGTCATCGCTTGACGCCGTTGGCGATCTGGAGCATCTCCTCGCCGGCCTGCACCATCTTCGAGTTGAGCTCGTAGGCGCGCTGGCTGGCGATCAGGTCGACCATCTCCTGCACGACGTCGACGTTGGAGGCTTCGAGGAAGCCCTGGTGGACCGTTCCCAGCCCGTCTTCGCCGGGGCGGCCGACGACGGGCTCGCCGCTGCCCTCGGTCTGCGCGAACAGGTTGCCGCCGAGCGGGCGGAGGCCGGCCGGGTTCTGGAAGCGCGCCAGCTCGATCTGGCCCAGCTCGACCGGCTCGGTCTCGCCCGGCAGCAGCGCGCGCGCCGTGCCGTCGGCCTGGATCTGGACGTCGAGGGCGTCCGGCGGGACGTCGATCCCGGGGTCGAGGGCGAAGCCGCTCTGCGTCACGAGCAGGCCGTCGGCCGTCAGCGTGAAGGAGCCGTCACGGGTGTAGGTGCGGCTGCCGTCGGGCATCTGGACCGGGAAGAAGCCGGCCCCGTTGATGGCGAGGTCGAGCGCGTTGCCGGTCTCGCTGAGACCACCCTGCGTGAACGTCCCGACGGTCGCGACGGCGACGGCGCCGTGACCCATCTGGAGCGTGGCCGGCGCGCCGGCCGCCCCGTCCTCGCCGCCCGCCGCGCGGACGGTCTGGTAGAGGAGATCCTGGAAGGCGACGCGGGTCCGCTTGAACCCGGTCGTGTTGGCGTTGGCGAGGTTGTTGGCCGTGTTGTCGACGCTCGTCTGCTGAGCGCTCATGCCGAGGGCGGCGGTGCGGAGGGCGTGGAGCATGGGAGTGGGGAAGTCGGGTTAGAAGGCGCCGAGGTCCTGCGTGACGGCGCCGAGCGTCTCGTCGGTCGCCCGGAGCGCCTTCTGCTGGCTCTCGAACAGGCGGACGTGGGCCATGAGGTCGACCATCTCCTGAACGGCGTCGACGTTGGAGCCCTCCAGGAAGCCCTGGCGGATGCGGGCCTCGGCCGGGCGCGCCGCCAGCCCGGCGGCGTCGAACGTGGCCCCGTCGAGCCGGACCAGCTGGCGGGGCTCGTCGACGGCGAGGACCTGGACGCGGCCGACGAGCACGTCGCCGACCGAGACGTCGCCGGCCGGGTTGACGGTGATCTCGCCGCCCGAGGGCGGGACCGTCAGCGGCGTCCCGTCGTCGCGGAGGAGGGCGTGGCCCTGCGGCGAGCGGACGGTGCCCTCGGCGTCGATCACGAACTCGCCGGCGCGGGTGAGGCGCGTCCGGCCGTCGGCGCCGAGGACGGCGAAGAAGCCGTCGCCGTCGAGCGCGAGGTCGAGCGGGTTGCCCGTCGCGACGAGCTCGCCCGGCGCCACGTCGGCCACCTGGCCGGCGACGCGCGTGCTCTGGGGCGCGCCCTCGGCGTCGAGCCGCTCGTTCAGGGCGGTGGCGAACGCGCGGTCGCGGCGGTAGCCGACGGTGTTCGCGTTGGCGAGGTTGTTCGCGACGCGGTCCTGGCGCTGGGCCAGCTCGGCCATCGAAGCGGCGGCGTTGCGGAGGCGGAGGAGCATGGCGGATCGGAGGCGTGCCAGCCGCCTCTACAAAAGCCTCTCCCGATGCATCCAGCGCGTCTGGGCGGGAATGCGGGCCCCGGTGCAGGCAGCCCTTGCCTTGATGGAGGAAAGGCCTTCCCCCGCGCCCACCGCTTTCCGGCGCCACGGCGGCCGGCCCGGGGCGCGGGCGGTCCGCATCGCGGCGGCCTTCTCGAAGGGTCAGACAAACCGCCGTCGAAGCCGGCCAGGGACAGGCCGAGGGGGATCGGCGGGTCCCCCGTTCCCGTACGTTGGCATCGCTCCCGGACCCCCTGCCCCGTGGCCGACGCCTCTCGCTCCGCCCTCGTCCTGTTCTCCGGCGGCCAGGACTCGACGACGTCGCTGTTCTGGGCCCTCTCGCCCGACGGCGGCGCCTTCGACCGCGTCGAGGCCGTGGCCTTCCGCTACGGGCAGCGCCACGCCGTCGAGATCGAGCAGGCGCAGAAGATCGCCGAGGCCGCCGGCGTCCCGCTGACGGTCCTCGACCTGAGCGGCCTCCTCTCCGGCTCCGCGCTGCTGGCGGACGAGGCCGCCGACACGAACGCGGCCCACGCCCTCGCGCCCGACCTGCCCGCCAGCTTCGTCCCGGGCCGCAACGCGCTCTTCCTCACGGCCGCCGCCAGCCTCGCGTTCACGCGCGGCATCCACGAGCTCGTCGGCGGGATGTGCCAGACCGATTATTCCGGCTACCCCGACTGCCGCCTCGACTTCGTCGACGCGCAGGCGCGGACGCTCAGCCTCGCGCTCGACGCGCCGCTGACCATCCACACGCCGCTCATGCACCTCACGAAGGCCGAGACGTGGAAGCTGGCGAAGGACCTGGGCGAAGTCCGCGGCCTCGACGTGCTGGCGACGGTCGTCGAGATGAGCCACACGGACTACCACGGCAACCGGAGCGAGCGGCACGCGTGGGGCTACGGCACGCTCGACAACCCGGCCAGCGTGCTCCGCGCGAAGGGCTGGGAGGAGGCCGCGGCGAACGGGTGGGTGTGACCGCGGTCCCGACCCACGACGTCGGCCTCGCCGAGCGGCTGGCGAGCACGCCCCGCCAGCCGGGCCTGACGCGCTACGCCGTCAAGAGCCTCTGGCGGACGCTCCAGGGCGAGGGCGCCTGGGCCGGCCGGCCCGCCGTCTTCATCCGCCTCGTCGGCTGCAACATGTGGACGGGCTACGCGGCCGACCGCGAGCGGGACGCCCTCCGCAACGGCGCCTGCGCGGCGTGCTGCGACACCGACTTCACCAAGGAAGG